>DASQFE010000055.1:0-8462 GCA_035633295.1 Ilumatobacteraceae bacterium
GTATGCAGCGTGGTCGGCCATGAATCGCACGCTTGCTTCGGCGCCGTTGGCGATCCGGGTGACTGCGTCAGCGGTTGGGTCGAGGGCGGCGCCTTGAGCGCGTCGCAAGCGGAGTCGCATGGTTCGAACGAGCTCGGCGAAAAGCGCGCCTTTCGTCGGGAAGTACCAATAGAAGAGCCCCTTGGCGACGCCGGCCGCCGCGCAGATGTCGACGACGCGCGTCGCTGCGTAGCCGCGGTCGGCGAAGAGCTCGGCGGCGGCATCGAGCAGCTGCTGCTTGCGCTCGAGACCGTGTTCGGTGTGTTGGCGGTCGTCGTTCGGCGCTGCATGTTGGAGGGCGCCGGCGTTCGTCACGCCGACAGTCCAACCGATCTTGACCCGCGGGTCAAGACGGCGAAGCGGTGAGGGGTACGATCCGCGACGATGGCGAGCACCCGTGACGAGCGCATTTCGCTGCGGGCCCGCAACGACAAGTGGCAGAACTTCCCGCTGCGCATCGACATGTCCGAGTGCATCAACTGCGATGCCTGCCTGCGGCATTGCCCACCGCATTTCGGTGCGATCTTCAACCACGGCGCCGACGTGATCATCATCCCCGAGCTGTGCAGCGGCTGCGACAAGTGTCTGCCCGCGTGCCCGGTCGACTGCATCTATCCCGACCCCGACTGGCGGGCAGCCCCGGTGCCCGACGACTGGTGGGACGAACCTCTCAGCCCCAACGACCCCTACCGCTGACCGTGCCGTCCGGTGTTTCATCTGGGGTCTGACCCCAGATGAAACACCGGACTTCGGTGGCGAAGGGTTCCGGTTCGATGGCGGACCGAGTAGAAACATGGCAATGACGACGCCAGCAGTCCTGCCCGGAGCCGAGCCGATGTCGCACGAGGGGACGTCGGACGTCGGCGTGCTCGTGCTGCACGGATTCACCGGCAACCCGTCATCGATGCGTGGGCTCGCCGAGGCGATGGCGGCACTCGGTCACCACGTGGAGATGCCGAGGCTTCCCGGCCACGGCACGACGATCGACGACATGCTCGACACGACCTGGGCCGACTGGTCAGGCGAGGTGGGTGTTGCACACTCGCGACTCTCGGCTCGCGTCAACTCCGTCGTGGTGATGGGCCTCAGTATGGGTGGCAGCCTCACGCTGTGGTCGGCGCTGACGCTCCCTGGCATCGACGGGCTCGTCTGCGTGAATCCGGCCACGATGGCGCAGCCCGCCGAGGTGATCGAGATGATCAGCGAGATGGTCGCCGACGGGACGGAGATCGCACCGGCGATCGGAGGCGACATCGCCGATCCCGATGCTGTCGAGATCGCCTACGACGGCGTTCCGCTGCGGGCGATGCTGTCGCTGATGAACGACGGGCTGATTCCGATCACCGATCGCTTCGGCGAGCTCACGATGCCGCTGTTGCTGATCACCTCACGCCAGGACCATGTGGTCGAGCCGGCCAACAGCGAACACCTTGCGGCCACGTTCGGCGGCGACGTCGAGCACGTCTGGCTCGAGCGCAGCTATCACGTGGCGACTCAGGACTACGACGCCGACGACATCAACCGACGAGCCGGCGAGTTCGTCGCACGCGTCACGGCGGGGTAATCATGCTCGCCAGCATTCCGAGCCCGACGTTCAACTCGATCGACATCGGCCCACTCAGCCTCAACATGTATGGGCTGATGATTGCGCTCGGTGTCATCGCTGCCGTTTGGCTGTTCGGTAAGCGCCTCGAGGACCGTGAAGTCGGCACGAAGGATGATGCGAGCGCCATCGCCATCTGGGCCGTGCTCGCCGGAGTGATCGGAGCTCGGCTCTATCACGTCGTCACCGACTACGACCGGTTCCGCAACAACTGGGGTGAGATTCCGGCCATCTGGAACGGTGGCCTCGGCATTCCCGGCGGGCTGCTGCTCGGCACGATCGTCGGTTTGTACATGGCCCAGCGTCGCGGCATCCCCATGGCGGTGGCTGCCACATGTGCCGCGCCGACACTCGCGCTCGCCCAGTCGATCGGTCGGTGGGGGAACTACTTCAACCAGGAGTTGTACGGCCGGCCGACCGGCTTGCCCTGGGGGTTGGAGATCGACGCGGTCCACATCCAGGACGGCTATACGGTCGGCACAACGTTTCATCCGACGTTTCTGTACGAATCGTTGTGGAGCCTCGGGCTGTGCTTGGTGTTGCTGTGGATCGACAAGCGCTGGCGGCCTGCACCCGGCCAGCTGTTCGTGATGTACGTCATCGGCTACGGCATCGGTCGGTTCTGGGTCGAAAGCCTCCGCATCGACGGCACCGAGGAGATCGCCGGCCTGCGGCTCAACCAGTGGGTCGCGCTTGCTGCGATCGTGATCGGCGGCATCGTGCTGGCGTGGATGCGGCGCCACCCCATCGCCGAACCGGTGATCGAACACCCGCTCGATCGCAACGACGACGATCTCGATGATCTCTCGAAGGTGCCCGATGTGGAGATCGACGACTCGTCGGGCGACGACGACGTGGCCCCGCCCGATCCCGACGACGCACCCTGAGGCGAACCCTGACGACCCGCCGACGCTCAGGCGACGAGTCGCGCGCCGGTTTCGGCGTCGAACAGGTGGACGCCGGTCGGGTTGGGCACCAGGCTCACCAGATCGCCGGGGCGCAGGCTGCTGAGCCCATCGGTCCGCGCAACGACTTCGTGGCCATTGTTCTGCGTGACGCAGTACAGGAAGGCCTCGGAACCGAGCTCCTCGACGAATTCGACCGTGGCGTCGAGCCCACCGCTGGTTGCGATGTCGAGGTCGTTGGGGCGCACGCCGATCGTCACGGCGGGTGACGTGAGCGCATTGCGCTGCGACGGAGTGAGCGGCACGGTGAGCGATCCGTAGGTGGCTCCCTCTTCGGTGCTGGTCGCCGTCAGGAGATTCATCGCCGGCGATCCGATGAACCCGGCGACGAACGAATTGATCGGATCGGTGAACAGCTCTCTCGGCGTGGCGCACTGCTGGAGCACGCCATCGAGCATGACCGCCACACGATCTCCCATCGTCATCGCCTCGATCTGGTCGTGGGTGACGTAGACGGTCGTGACGCCGAGCTCGCGCTGCAGCGCGGCGATCTGGGTGCGCGTCTGCACGCGGAGCTTCGCGTCGAGGTTCGAGAGCGGCTCGTCCATGAGGAACACTTGCGGTTCGCGAACGATCGCTCGCCCCATCGCCACTCGCTGGCGCTGGCCGCCCGAGAGATTTGCCGGCTTGCGATCGAGAAGATCCTCGAGATCGAGGATGCGGGCAGCTTCAGCGACGCGGGCCGCACGATGCTTCTTGTCCATCTTCTTGACCTTCAGGTGGAAGCCGATGTTCTCGGCCACGGTCATGTGCGGGTACAGCGCATACGACTGGAAGACCATGGCGATGTCGCGATCCTTCGGCGCCACGAACGTGACGTCGCGAGCGCCGATGAACACGTGTCCCTCATCGATCGGCTCCAGGCCGGCGAGCATCCGCAGGGTCGTTGACTTGCCGCAACCCGAGGGCCCGACGAGGACGAGGAACTCGCCGTCACCGATCGCGAGGTCGAGGTGGTCGACTGCGGGTGCATCTGATCCCGGGTACACCCGGCTCGCTCCCTGAAACGTGACGGTGGCCAATGAGTTCTCCTGCGATCTGGGTGCGATGGCGTCGCAACGTCTGCTATCTCCACATCTTGGCCGTTGGTGGGAGCCATTGCCACACATGCTCAACTGTGTCGGTGTCCGAACTCGTACTCCTGACCGGTCGATCCTTCGATGTGGTGGTCGACATGACCGGTGGTTCTCCGACGGTTGTCCACTGGGGCGCCTCGCTCGGGGCCGACGTCGATCTCGCCGCACTGGCAGCGGCGCTCGGGCGTCCCGAGGTGGCAGGCGCCATGGCTCAGGTGGCTCCGATCAGCTTGGTGCCACTGCATGCCGACGGCTTCCCGGGCCGGCCGGGGCTGATGGGACGGCGGGCGGGTGGCCGTTCGTGGTCGCCTCGCTTCGCCCCGGTCGCGCATCGCCAGGAGGGCCAGTCGTTGATCATCGAATCGATCGACGAACGAGCGGAACTTGCGCTGGTGACCACGATCGACGTCGGCGACACGTTGACGGCGCAGGTAACGCTGACCAACACCGCAACGCGCCGGTACTCGCTCGACGCCCTGACGATCACGCTTCCGCTGCCTCCTGGCGCCGATGAACTCCTTCGCTTCGATGGTCGCTGGGCACGCGAGTTCCAACCGGTGCGGTCGCCGTGGGCCGACGGTTCGATGCTGTCGGAGAACCGGCGAGGGCGTACGTCGCACGAGCGCGTGCCGCTGCTTTTCGCCGGCACACACGGCTTCGGCGAATGGAGCGGCGAGGTGTGGGGAGTCCACGTGGCGTGGAGCGCGAACCACACCATGCTCGCCGAGCGGCTCGCCGACGGCCGCCGCTACATACAGGGCGGCGAGCTGCTGCACCCCGGCGAGATCGTTCTCGAACCCGGCGAGTCGTACTCCACGCCACTGGTTGTCGCCGTGTACTCCGACGGTGGCCTCACTCCGGCCACGTGGGGATTTCATCGAGTCGTGCGGTCGAGCCCGTCACATCCGACCACCCCGCGCCCGGTTCTGCTGAACACCTGGGAAGCCGTCTACTTCGACCACGACACCGACCGGTTGTGCGAGCTCGCAAACGTCGCCGCGTCCGTCGGCGTCGAGCGGTTCGTACTCGATGACGGATGGTTCGGGTCGCGACGCGACGACACGTCCGGGCTCGGCGACTGGTGGGTGTCGCCCGATGTGTACCCCAACGGGTTGGCGCCGCTCATCGACCACGTCACCGGGCTCGGGATGGAGTTCGGAATCTGGGTCGAGCCCGAGATGGTGAACCCGAACAGCGAACTGCTGCGGGCGCATCCGGAGTGGGCCTTGGTGACCGACGGCTACGAACCGGTGCTCGGTCGCAACCAGCTCGTGCTCGACCTCGCTCGTCCCGAGGCGTTCGCGCACATCCTCGGATTGCTCGATGCGCTGCTTCGCGATCACGACATCTCCTACGTGAAATGGGACATGAACCGCGACCACGTGCAGGGATCGGGCTCCGACGGCGCCTCGGGCACGCACGCCCAGACCCTGGCGCTGTATGCGCTGCTCGACGAGTTGCGGGTGCGGCATCCGACGGTCGAGTTCGAGTCGTGTGCCAGCGGTGGAGGTCGGGTCGACCTCGAGATCCTCCGACGAGCCGAACGAGTGTGGACGAGCGACTGCAACGACGCGCTCGAACGTCAGACGATCCAACGGGGGGCCTCGATGCTGATCCCGCCCGAGGTGATGGGTGCGCACATCGGCCCGACCCGGGCCCACACGACGGGCCGCGTGCACACGGTTGCGTTCCGAGCGGCGACGGCCCTGTTCGGACACCTCGGCGTGGAGTGGGATGTCACGAAGCTCGACGAGAGCGAACGCGAGTCACTCGCCGCGGCGATTGCACTGCACAAGCGTTTCCGGCCGCTCTTGCACAGCGGTGACACGGTGCGCTTCGACACCGAGGGGCCGTACTGCGCTCACGGTGTGTACGCGCCGGACCGTTCGGAAGGCCTCGTGTCGTTCGCTCAGCTGACCACCGCGCCGAGCCTCACGCCGCCCGCGCTCTGCCTGCCGGGGCTCGATCCTGATCGCACGTACCGGATCGAGCATGTCGTGCTGCCACGTCAACGACCGGGTCTCTCCACCGGTCAACCGGCGTGGCTTGCGAACGGCGTGGAGTTGACCGGCCGGCAACTGGCCATTCACGGTCTACGCCCCCCGGTGCTGTACCCCGAGTCAGCCGTGCTCCTCCACCTCCTCGCGTTGTAACCCCTCGCGCCACCCCGAAATTCGGAGCCGATGTTGCGGTGGGCGCGCACTTCGCTCCGAATTTCGGGTTGGGGTGCTCCATCACCGTCCCGGCGTCGCCACACCGCGGAAGCGAACGGGCGGCTCGCCGATCTCCTCGGCGTAGTGGGCGCCCCATCCGGCGATGCGCGCAATCGCGAAGATCGGCGTGTTCGGCTCGAGTCCGGCGGCCCACGTGAGCGCTCCGAGCGCAAGATCCACGTTGGGTTGGTGCGACATCACGCGTCCCGCTTCCGTCACGACGGCCTCGACAAGCCCAACTGCGTCGGGGTCGAGTCGGCGCACGCAGTCGAGCAACGGGGGGAACCTCGGATCGACGCCGCGGTAGACCTTGTGGCCGAACCCAGGGATGGGGCGACGTTCGGACCGCCGCTGGGCGATGATGCCGGCGGGCTCCGCATCGGCGCAGATCTCGAGAAACCGGTGGGCCTCGGCGGACGCCGAACCGTGGAGAGCGCCCTCCATGCTTCCCAGCCCGGCCGCGAAGGCGACAAAGGGCGAGGTTCGCACCGACGCAGCGATGCGCACGGCCAGAGTGCTCGTGGCCAACTCGTGGTCGGCGAGCAGGACGAGCGCGGTGTCGATCGCATCGACGAGTTCGGGTGTCGGGCGAGGTCGCCATGCGGCCGCAAGCCGGTGTGCGTAGCGCCCTGTCCGGCGTGTCGAGCCGAGCAGATCGGGGACCGCGATGAGAAGTCGTCGTGCCGCTTCGCCCGGGAGATCACCGGAATGGAGTTCTCCGAGTAGATACGACGCCGTCGCGATCCGTGCGATTGGCGACATCTCCAGCACACCGGCCGGTGCGATTCCTGTGCGATCCGCCGGCGAGACCGTCGGCCAGTTCGTCTGCGACGAAATCGGTCCGATCCCGTTCGACCAGAGCATGTCGGCGATGTCCTCGAAACGATGGCTTGCCGCGAGGCCGACGACGTCGTGGCCGAAATACCGCAACGACGACTCGTCGATCGTGGTGATGTCGGAGCAGATCTGCACGGAAATGGTCGGTCTCGGTCCGGTCGGAGCGCGCCGACTCCGTTGCGCCAAGCGCTCGACCTCGTCGCGAGCAAACAGCGATGTCCGCCCGTCGGCTCCCGTTGTTCGTGTGAGCAGGCCGCGACTCACATAGGCGTACAGCGTCGGCTTCGACACATTCAGCATGGCGGCCGCTTCGGTCGATCGGATGAGGGTGCTCATCGCTCCATCCTGGGTCAACAGGTTGATGTCGTCAACGTTGATTGAATCAATGTTGATTTCGAGGGTTGATCGATCGACACTCAGTGCATGACACAGCAACTCATCGAGGTTCCTGCCGGGCTCAACGGGGTCGTTGCCGCCGACACCATGATCGGCGCGGTCGACGGCGACCGAGGCTTCTTCCACTATGGAGAGCACGATGCCACCGTCCTTGCCAGGACCCGCTCGTTCGAGGATGTGTGGTTCCTGCTCCGCAACGGCCGGCTCCCGGGGCCCGACGAGGCGGCGGCGTTTCGGGCCGAGGTCGCGGGGATGCGTGCCGTCCCAGCGGCGCTGATTCCCGTGATCGAGGTCGTCGCAGGTCAGGACGCGTCGATGCTGGCGAAGCTCCGAGCGGTGCTGTCGGTGTCGGCCGGTCTGCTCGGGCTCGATCCGGTGATCGATGTCGACGACGCCGAGCGACGGGAACAAACGCTGCGTCTCGCCACACTGGTGCCCCCGATCCTTGCCGCGCTGCATCGGGCGGGCCACGGGGACCCGCCGGTCGAGCCTGATTCGTCACTCGGCCATGCCGCCTCATATCTCCATCAGGTGACCGGAGTCGTACCAACGCCCGTGGCGGCCCGGGCGGTCGAGCAGTACATGATCCTCACCATCGACCACGGGTTCAATGCGTCGACCTTCACGGCCCGTGTGGTCGCATCGACGGGTGCCGATCCCGCCGATGCGGTGTGCGCAGCGCTCGGTGCGCTGTCGGGCCCGTTACATGGCGGCGCTCCGAGCCGGGCGCTCGATGCGCTCGACGAGATCGGGACGGTCGACCGTGCCGCCGACTGGGTCCGCGGGGAGGTGGCCGCCGGTCGCCGGATCATGGGGTTCGGGCATGCCGTCTACCGAGCGCCCGATCCGCGTTCGGGGCTCCTCCGAGAGGTGGCCGAGCGGCTCGGTGGCGAGCTCGTCGACTTCGCGATCGCCGTCGAGGCCGAAATCCTCGTCACGCTCACTGAGCTCAAGCCGGGCCGGCCACTGCCGAGCAACGTCGAGTTCTATGCCGGCGTGGTGATGGAGACAGCCGGTCTGCCCCGCACGATGTTCACGCCGACGTTCGCCGTGAGTCGCACCGTCGGTTGGTGCGCCCACATCGTGGAACAAGCAGCCGCCGGCAAACTCATCCGCCCCTCCTCCCGCTACATCGGCCCACCCCCCTCACCCCCGAAATTCTCCTGAAAGTGCGCGCTCAGCGCGCATCTCGAGGAGAATTTCGGAGGTGAGGGCGGGTTGGAGGGGGCGGTAGCGTTGGGGGTCGTGTCCGACCGCATCACCCCCGAGGCTGTCGCGAAGGTGGCCAAGCTCGCTCGGCTGTCGCTCAGCGACGACGAACTGCGCCAGGCGA
>DASQFE010000056.1:0-2184 GCA_035633295.1 Ilumatobacteraceae bacterium
GTAACGTTGGCGTGATGGCGAAGGCCGGGGAGTTCGGGGAGCCGGTCGAAATCGACGCCGGACCTCGGATCGTCACGATCACCAATCCCCACAAGGTGATGTTCCCGTCGGTGGGCCCGGCCAAGGAGCCCCGCACGAAGCTCCACCTCGCCCGCTACTACGTCGCTGTCGGTGATGCTCTGATGTTGACGGTTCGCGATCGTCCGGTGCTGTTGGAGCGGTATCCGAACGGCGTTCGCGAGAAGTCGTTCTTCCAGAAGCGGATTCCCGACTCGGCCCCCGATTGGCTTGCGACCACCACGGTCGAGACCATCAATGGCACTCCGTCGAGAGCCCTCGTGATCGCCGACCTGGCCCACGTGCTGTGGGCGGTGAACATGGGTGTGCTCGGGCTGCACGTGTGGCCGTTTCGGGCGTCGACGCCGGAGGATGCCGACGAAATGCGGATCGACCTCGATCCCTCACCCGGCGTCACGTTCGACATGGTTCGCGAGTCGGCAGGTCATGTGCGCGACCTCCTCGCCGAGTACGGCATGCTCGGCTTCCCGAAGACCACGGGCAGCAAGGGCATCCACGTGTACGTACGCGTCGAGCCGGGCTGGGACTCGTTCGCCGTCCGCGGCGCGGTCGTTGCCCTCGGCCGCGAGTTGGCCCGACGGCATCCCGACCTCATCACCGACAAGTGGTGGAAGGAGGAACGCGGCACCCGGGTATTCGTCGACTTCAATCAGAACGCACCGCACAAGAACATGTTCGGCGCCTGGGGGGTACGGCCACGCGTCGGCGCCCAGGTGTCGACACCGTTCGGATGGGACGAACTCGACACGATTGATCCCGAGGCCACCACCATGGACACGGTTCTCAGCCGGCTCGCCGAACGCGGCGACCCGTGGGAGCTGATGGACAACGCTCCGTGTTCGATCACCCCCCTCGTCGAGCAGTTCGCCGCCGACCTCGCCGACGGTGTTCCAGATGCGCCCTGGCCACCGGTGTACCCGAAGATGCCCAACGAGGCGCCGCGGGTTCAGCCGAGCCGGGCGCGCCGGCCGACGGACTGAGGCACCGGCTCGATCGACACCTCTGCCGTGCGCCCGACCACGAACAGCCCGAACAGGACTGCGCTCACGCCGAGCCACCCGAGCAGTGCGATCGTCTCGTCGAGAACGACCGTGGCAAGCAGCGTCGCCGTAAGCGGCTCGGCGAGTACGAGCGTGACCGTCGTGGCTGATGTCAAGCGGTGCAGGCCGTAGCCGAACAGCAGATACGCGACGCCGGTTGCGGCGACTCCGAGATGCAGCGCCATCAGGGCACCGTCACCGGTGGTGATCCATCCGAATGGTTCGCGTACGGCGAGGAGTGCCACCACGACCGCGCCCACCGTGAACGGCCCCGCCAGCGCCAACGTCGGAGGCACTCCTGCACTCATCGTCGCCTTGGCGGTGACCGAGTACAGCGCGTAGCCCGCCCCAGCAGCAAGGGCCAGAAGCACCCCGATGCCGTCGACCGCATCAGTCGACGATGAGTCGGCCGACTTGCTCACGACGAGGAGCGCTCCACCGGCAACAGTCACGACGGTGCCCAGGAACCACCCGCGGCTCGGTCGAACCGAACGCCACCCCCACTCCATGGCACCGGCGCAGAAGGGACCGACTCCGATGGCCACCACGGTGCCGACGGCGACACCGGTACGGTCGACCGCCACCAGGAACGCAGGTGTGTAGATCGCCACGCCCATGCCGCCGACGAGCATGAGTCGCCAGTGGGTGCGGACTGCTGCGGTGACCTCGGCGATGGACGGACCGGCGACTGCAATTGCGAGCCAGAGCACCGTCGTGCCGACGACGATGCGTTCGGCACCCACCCCGAGGGGTGTAGCAGCGTCGGGCCCGAGTGCCTGGGCCGTGCCCGCAGTGCCGAACAACACCGCCGCCACAACGACTGCGCCGATCGGTCTGGTGGTCGGTGGCACGGAGTGTTGTCTACCCCAACCGGGCCAATCCGCGAGGAATACCAGGCACGCCAGCGCCGGGCTCAGCGACCCAGCCGAGCAGCCACCGTGTGCAGCACCCGATGGAGTGGCGACCCCACGAACGCCCTGGCGTCATGCGGAAGGTCGACGCTCACGGCGGCGACACCGGGTTCGTCGGGCACGACGACGGCGCCGTACTCGCGGAGGCCATCGAG
>DASQFE010000057.1:0-10417 GCA_035633295.1 Ilumatobacteraceae bacterium
TCGATGATCTTGCCGCGCAGGGTCTTGGCGAAGCTCAGTGGTGCCTCGGTGATCTCCTTGAGCAGGAAGTGTGGAGCATCACCACGATTGATGTCGCGTGTCGTCACCTCCGCGGTCACGATGTCAGCATCGGTGACTGCGTGTTCGACCCCGTCGTACCCCAGTCGCAGAATGCCGGCGAGGTCGCCGGCCAGATCGCCGTCGAGGGCGACGATCTCGCCACCGTGCTCGCCATCGAGGCGGACGTACCGCAACGTCTCCTCGACCACGCCGTACAGCTCGCTCGCCACGATGTAGCAGTCGTCGGCGAGGCCGATGTACAACCCCTGGCCGCTGCCGCGCAGTGCGAGGAAGAGCTTCGACGGTGCCTCGGCACTGGCGACGCCGATCGCGACCGACCCCTCGAACTCCGACACCGTGCGACGGAACGCCTCAGCGAACGGCATGGTCGCCGCCCGACGGGCAACCAGAGTGGGGATGACCTTCGCATCGGTCGTGATGGTCGACGCGATCCGCAGACCATGCGTCACCCGCAAGTCGGCGTGGTTGTCGACGTCACCGTTCAACGCGGCAACCACGTACGGCGGCTCGGTGCCGGCCGGCTGCTCGAGCTCGAAGGAATTCAATGGATGGGTGTTGGGCTCGCTGATGATGCCGACGCTCGCCCAGCGCGTGTGGCCGAGAATCGCGACGCGCGCCTCGGGTGACTGCAGCGCTCGCCGCAGAAGCGGATCGGCCGACAGCGCCGCACGAATTGCTGCGGTGTTGTCGCCGAGCTCACCGATCTCCGCGGCGGCCTTGTACACGAACGACAGGCACCCGTTGGCTTCGACGACGGATCCCGACTGGAACAGCGGGTCGGTGCCACGCTCGTCGAGCAGGGTACGGCGGGAGGTGGATTCGATGTCATGGCCCCACACGAACACGTGGAGGCCCGCAGAGTCACGCCCGCGCACCTCGAGGCGGTCGATGCCGGCCAGCGCCTGCTGCACCGCCAGGTAACCGGCCAGCTCGGCCGGCAACGCGTCTCGCCCGGCGAGCGACTCGACTGCGGCAATCGATCGCAACCTGTCATGGCGAAGCGCCCAGAGCACATCTTTGAGGTCGATCAACTCGGCGTTGGCATTTTCCAGCGACTCGGCACTCAGCTCAGCGCTGTTGGTGTCGAGTTCGGCCTCGACCGATGTGCAGAACACATCGAGCCGGTCGAGCCTCGACTCGATCGCCGCCAGTACATCGATCCGACCAGCGAGCGCCAGCACACCCGGCAGCCCTCGAAGAGCATCATCGACGCAACGGCTGGCAACGGTCACGTCGACCGCAACGGGGATGGCGGCGAGCGCCGCATCGAGCCCAGCGATCAGGTCGGCCGCCGCAGGCGTTGGCCTCGTCGGTGGACGACTGACGATCCCGATGATGCCACACATGACAGTCCAGGCTACCGAGCCGCTCAGGCAGCGGCCGGTCAGCCGAACAGCCGGTGGGCCGCGGCCGCGAGATCGTCGGCAGCTGCCACTGCGGCGGCGTGCGTCGGGGCCTCGACCATGACACGCACCAGCGGCTCGGTTCCACTCGCGCGAACGAGGACTCGTCCTGCGCCGCCGAGCGATTGCTCGACCCGCTCGATGTCGACAGCGAGCAGTTCTGCCACGTCAGGCGCACGGCGGGCGACAACGACGTTCACGAGCACCTGCGGCAACGACGTCATCGCTGCGGCTGCCAGCTCGGCGAGCGGTTGGCCCGAGCGCTTCACAGCATCGAGGAGCGCCAGCGCCGTCAGGACACCGTCGCCCGTCGTGGCGTGGTCGGCGAAGATGACGTGCCCCGACTGCTCGCCGCCGAGCGAGTAACCGCCTACCGCCAGAGCTTCGAGGACGTAACGGTCGCCGACGCCCGTCTCGACCACGTGGATCCCGGCGTTGCGCATCGCCAGTCGAAATCCCAGATTGGTCATCACCGTCACCACGACCGTGTCGTGGCGAAGCTCACCCTTGGCGAGCAGATCTCCAGCGACGATCGCAATGATGTGGTCGCCGTCGACGACCGACCCAGTGTGATCGACGGCGATCAGGCGGTCGGCGTCACCGTCGAGTGCCACGCCGAGGTCGGCGCCGTGCTGCAGAACTGCCGCCGCGACATTTGCAGGAACTGTCGCGCCGCAGCCATCGTTGATGTTGCGCCCATCGGGTGAATCGGCGATCACGACCACGTCTGCGCCGGCGGCGCGCAATACCTCGGGCCCCACCATCGATGCAGCACCGTTCGCCGCATCGAGCACGACGCTCAGGCCATTGAGGCGGCGTCCCTCGAGGTAACCCAGAACATGATCGACATAGGGCCGATGATCACCGTGGCCGTCGTCCGACATCACAGCTGCAGCGACGGGGCCGGCGCCGGGAGACATCGAATCGAGTTCGGCCTCGATGCGTTGCTCGACGTCGTCGGTCAACTTGAGCCCACCGAGCGCGAAGAGTTTGATCCCGTTGTCGTGATACGGGTTGTGGGATGCCGACACAACCGCTCCGAGCGCACCCAGGCGTTGCGCCTCGAATGCAACCATCGGAGTGGGCGCCACGCCGAGCCACACCACCTCCACACCCTCGGTACGGAATCCATGTGCGAGCGCGACAGCCAACAGTTCGGTCGACTCACGCGTATCGCCACCGATCACGACTCGACGTTCTCCGCTCGACGACGTCAATACTCGGGACGCGGCCCGGGCGAGCCGGAAGGCGAAATCGGTGGTGAGTTCGGTTCCCGCGACGCCACGAACGCCGTCGGTGCCGAACTTCATCAGATCTCGGGGCCGAAGGCGACCAGCGCGATCAGCGCTTGGTGAACTGCGGCGCCTTGCGGGCCTTCTTGAGGCCGTACTTCTTGCTTTCCTTCTTGCGCGAGTCACGCGTGAGCAGGCCGGCCTTCTTGAGTGCGCCGCGGCTCTCGGGATCGATCTCGACGAGCGAACGGGCAATCGCCAGGCGAAGTGCACCGGCTTGGCCGCTGACGCCGCCACCGTGGATCGACGCCGTCACGTCGTAGTTCTCGGTCGTCTCGGTCAGCGTGAGGGCCTCCGCGACCACCATCTGCGAGACGGCAGTCGGGAAGTACGCCTCGAGCGTCTTGCCATTGATCAGGAACTGGCCGGAGCCAGGACGAATCTGGGCACGAGCGACGGCGCGCTTGCGGCGACCGGTGGTCTGGGTGAGCGGTACGGTTCCCATGATGTCGGTGTCTTCTCTCAGCGGTTCAGCGTCGGGGGCGTTCAGCGGGCCTTGGCGCCGGGGATCTCCAGCGCTGTGGGGGTCTGGGCGGCATGGGGATGGGTCGGGCCGGCGTACACCTGCAACTTGAGGAGCTGCTGGCGCCCGAGCGGGCCCTTGGGCAGCATGCCGCGAATCGATTTGCGCAACGCCTCTTCGGGCTTGCGAGCATGCAGGTGGGCGTAGGTCTCGGACTTGATGCCGCCCGGGTAGCCGCTGTGGCGGTACACCATGGTGCGTTCGGCCTTGCCGGCCGTCATCACGATCTTGTCGGCGTTGATGATGATGACGTGATCGCCGGTGTCGATGTGCGGAGCGAAGGTCGGCTTGTGCTTGCCGCGCAGAACGCGAGCCACCTCGGTACACATTCGGCCGAGTACGAGGCCATCGGCGTCGACAACGTGCCATTCACGCTGGATCTCACTGGCTTTAGGGGTGTACGTAGGCATGCCGCAATCTCTGGTCAGTCTGTGGATGAACCGGGCGCTCATCGTCTGTCGGTCGGATCCATCGAGGGTCACTCGACAGGGAACCGTGAAATGATACGGTCCGCCGCCCCGGCATCCAACCCGCTGCGCAACGCAACACAGATCAGTGGCGATGAGCCGGGGGCAGCGATGCCGCCGCAACCACCTCGTGGAGCCACGCGTCGACCCGTTGCGCGAGCGCGTCGGTGGAGAAATGCTCCTCGACGCGTTGGCGACACGTCATCCGGTCGATGGTGGCGATCCGCTCGACGGCAGCGACCAGTGCGTCGACGTCGTCGACCGGAACGATGAAACCGGTCTCACCGTCGATGATGATCTCGGCAGGTCCGCCCCGGTCATAGGCGATCACCGGGACACCGGTGGCCATGGCCTCGATGGCAACGTTGCCGAACGCCTCGTCCCACTTGGGTGTCATCACCACAGCGGTGCATCGCCCGATCGCCGCTTGGAGATCATCGGTCGCCAGGAATCCGCAGTACTCGAGGCGAGCATCGGGGTGTTCATCGCAGATCTGCTGCCAGTAGCCAGGGTCTTGCATCATGCCCCAGACTTTGACCGGCCATCGGCTGCGCGCCGACAACTCGGCGACATCCTCCAACCCCTTCTCGGGCGAGACACGACCCACGGCACCGAGGTAGGCGGGGTTGGTGTCCGGCGTCAGGCACACGTCGTACCGATCAGTCATCACACCGCCGCCCACGATTCGGAACGAAACCGTCTCGATGGCTCCATCGACCATGCGATCGAACGTCAGGGCCTGCGCCTGCGAATGAGCCCCGAGCCGATCGGGGAATCGCTGAGCGAGGTGGTGAATCGCCGCGTCCATCGCATCATTGAGCGATCCCATGGAGATGATGTGCACCACGGGAACCGCAAGGAACGAGGTGAGGTACAGGGGCAGCCAGTCGTAGCCCAGGTTGACGACGATGTCGATGTCATCCTGCAGATCCGCGACGCGTTCCCACATCGCTGTGAGGACCGAACCCGTCGGCAGTTCCACCGGTGCGGCCCGATCGGCAAGTTGGCTACTGGGCTGCAGTGCACCCTCGATCTGGTGAACCCGGGCACCGAGGTGCACGGATCCGGCCGGCGCGACGATCTCCACCGAGTGGCCCAGATCACTGAGCCCACGAACGAGGCTGTGCAGTGTCAACTCGACGCCGCCACCGACCCCGGAACCCACCGGGCCGACCGGTGTCGACACGATGACGACTCGAAAGCGCTGCATGCGGCGTCCAACGCGCAGGAACAACCCCACATTCCCCAGCGTGCACGGCTATTGTCAGCTCTTCCCGATGAGGAATCCCTCAAGTGCCACACGGAACTGACCGATTCACGCACATGAGTTCCGCCGACTCGAATCGCAGCGATCTGCCCCGTGTCGAGACCAGCGCTCCGTCAGTCGACGGACTCGCAGACCCGGTCGTGATCGTCGATCCCCACGGTTTGCTGCACTATGCCAACGACATGGCCGCCGAGGTGCTCGGATGGGATCCCGTCGACCTGCTCGGTAGTTCGGTGTTGGAGTTGGTGCATCCCGACGACCTGAATCTGGCAGCTGCGGCGTTGCAAACGGTCGTCACCAAGTCCGTCGGCGATCTCATTGTGCTACGGCTGCGGACGGGCCATGGAACCTGGCGCTACCTCGAGCTGCGCGGTACGTTTCGCACCGACGACGCCGACGACCCGCACGCCGGGCGGATCGTCATCGTCGCCCGTGACATCACCGAACGTCATCGCCTCGAGTTCGACCAGGGCGACATCGAGGTGCTCCGCTCGGTGATGGCAAACATGCACGGCATGGTTGTGTTGGTCGATGCGCAGAGCCTCGTGCGCACCGTCAATGGTGCCGTCACCAGGATCCTCGGTCATGACCCCGAGCTCGTGCGTGGCCGATCGATCCTCGACTTTCTCCATCCGGATGATCGCGACCAGGTCTTCGGTGCGACGCAATCGCTTGCCCCTCAGGAATCAGTCACGCTCGACGCCCGGATCCTGAAAGCCGACGCCGAGCCGCTCGTCTGCGCGTTCACGGTCACCAATCTGCTCGATGATCCGGTCGTCGCCAGCTTCGTGATCAGCGCTCAGATAGCAGCTGCTCTCGCCGACGCTCGCGAACGCGCCGAATTCCTGGCGCTGCACGACGGGCGCACCGGGTTACTCAATCGTGACGGATTCATGCGAGCGGCGACGGCAATGATGCAGTCCGGCGGGGGCCTCGGCATCCTCATCGTCGACATCGTCCACTTTCGGTCGGTCAACGAGCTCTATGGCGAGCCGGTGGGCGACTCGGTCCTGTCGACGGTCGCCGAGCGGATCGACAAGATCCGGTGGCCCGACCTCATCACGGCCCGGTTCGGTGGCGATGAGTTCGTGCTCGCCGTTCGCGGCCCGAGCGCCGGCACGGTCGAAATGCTCCGTGATCGAGTGCGACGCGACATGGCACGTCCAGTGGTCATCGACGGCCAGGAGGTCAACTTTCAGATCCGCACGGCGATCGCCTACGAGCCCAAGCCACAGGTGCTCGATGCCCTGCTGGTGTCCGCCAGCAACGATCTCATGTCGGCCAAGCGATTCGCCGACCCGGAGTCGGGAGGAATCTCGGTCGATGCGATCAATCAGCGGCGGCGCCAGGTCGATCACCTGCGTCAAGCCCTGAACGCTGGCGAGATCCAGCCGTTCTACCAGCCCATCTGTACGAGCGAGGGCGAGATCACCGCCGTCGAGGCGCTTGCGCGATGGGTCCATCCGCTCCGCGGGGTTCTCGGCGCCGGGGAGATCCTGCCACTCGCTCAGCTGGCCGGGCTCGCAGAAGCAGTTGACGACTGTGTGCTCGATCACGCCCTCGAGTTCGCCGTGGCGCTGGCAGATCTCGGACGCAGCGATATCGAGGTGCACATCAACATCGACCCGAAGGTCATCGCCCGACCGGCGTTCGGTGCCTCCTTCCTCGACCGCTGCCATCGCCGCGGCGCCGCTCCGACGCAGTTGGTGATCGAGATCACCGAGACCGACCTGCTCTCGCCCGGTGCAGCGTCGCTCGCCAACATGCACAAGCTCCGTTTCGCCGGCATCCATGTGTCGATCGACGACTTCGGCACGGGCTACTCGAGCCTCGCCCATCTTCTCGAACTCCCGATCGACGGGGTGAAGATCGATCGCCGATTCGTCGCCGGGATCGACGTCGATCCCGCAGCGACCAACCTCACGACCGCCATCCTCGGCCTGAGCAAGAGCCTCAACCTGACCTGTGTTGCGGAGGGCGTCGAGCAGCCGTACCAGCGTGACCGGCTCGTGGAGCTGGGCTGTCGGTCGTTCCAGGGTTGGTTGTTCTCCGCTGCGGTTGCCAGCACGGAAATCGTGACCATGATCGGGTCGGCGTCGTCATCGCCGGCCGATCAGGAGTCCCAGCGCTCGCCGCTGTAGTCGACTTCGTACAACACGAGCCCTGTCGGCGGTGCAACGGGTCCGGCAGCGTTGCGGTCGAGCGCCGCCAGCGTTGCCGGGATCGAGTCGACGGTGCGTCGTCCACGTCCGATGTCGACGAGCGTGCCGACGATGCTGCGCACCATCTGGTGACAGAACGACGTGGCGCTGATCTCGAACTGCAGAAGTCCGGGGCCCCAGGTCGCCTCCTGTGCCCGATCCCACCTGGCAACCTGCAACCTTCGTACGAGGCTGGGTTCGGGCATGCCGTCGGCCGGCTTCGGTCGCCGACAGAACGACGAGAAATCGTGCTCGCCGAGGAAACTGCACGCGGCCGTGTTCATGGCATCGAGGTCGAGTGGCTGCGGGACGTGCCAGGAGGAACGGGCGAGCAGGGGATGCGGCGACGGGTCATTCCAGACCACATACCGATAGCTGCGAGCCGTCGCCGAGAACCGCGCGGAGAACTCCATGTCGACCCATTCGGCGTCTCGGATCGCCAGCTCCGGCGCGCACATCGCGTTGACGCTGCGCGTCAGACGACGCAGTTCGGTGTCCACGGGGATCAACCCCGAAACCACCTGTCCCCACGCGTGTACGCCGGCATCGGTTCGGCCCGCGCCGACGAGTTCGACAGGTCGGCGCACGATCGTCTCGACCGCACGCCGAAGTTCACCCAGCACCGTGCGGACACCGTCGCTTTCGGCGAATCCGTGGAAATCGGTACCGTCGTATGCGAGGGTCAACCGGACGTTGCGCGTATCGGCCACGACCGGGGATGTCGGATCAGACGAGTTCGATGCGCGCCATCTGGGCGTTGTCGCCGTGGCGGGGACCCATCTTGAGGATCCGGGTGTAGCCGCCATTGCGCTCGGCGTAGCGGGGAGCGACGTCGTGCACGAGCTTGTACGTCATTTCCTTGTCGCCCAGGAACGACTGGATCTGACGGATCCGGTGAACCTGCATCGGGCCCTCTTCCTGGGCCTTCTTGGCCTTGGTGATGAGCTTCTCCGCTATGGGGCGCAGGTGCTTGGCCTTTGCCTCCGACGTGGTGATCGCCTCAGCGGCGAACAACGATGCAGCAAGGTTGGCCATCATGAGGCGCTGGTGGGAAGCAGAGCTTCCGAAGCGGCGTGAGCGGCGTGGCGTAGGCATTGGTCAGTCCGTCTTTCGTGTCCGTGCGTTCGATCAGCCGCGCAGTGACAGGCCGCGCTCGTCGAGCTTGGCCTTCACTTCGTCGAGGCTCTTCTGGCCGAAGTTGGTGATGTTCAACAGGTCATCCTCGGTCTTGGTCAGCAGCTCGCCGACCGTGTTGACCTGCGCCCGCTTGAGGCAGTTGTTGGGGCGCTCCGACAGATCGAGGTCTTCGATCGGGAGGTCGAGGTCGGGTGAGCTGACGGTGGCGTCGATGAGCTCTCCGAGTTCGAGACCGCGAGGCTCGTCGGCCATCGTGGCAACGAGCTCGACCAGGGAACGCAGTGTGGCGCCGGCCGACGCGAGCGCATCGGAGGCGGTGATCGAACCGTCGGTCTCGATCTCGATCACGAGACGGTCGTAGTTCGTCGACTGCTCGACGCGAGTCGGCTCCACTTCGAACGACACCCGGCGGATCGGGCTGAAGATCGCATCGATCGGAATGACACCGATGATCCGGTTGTCGTCCTCGCGGTTGCTCGACAGGTACCCGCGTCCCTGCTCGACGGTGAGGTCGATGGCGAGACGGCCCTTGGCATTCAGCGTGGCGATGTGCAGGTCCTTGTTGAGCACCTCCACGTCGGACGGGCACTCGATGTCGCCCGCCGTGACCGCTCCGGCACCGCGAGCGTCGAGGCGCATCGTGACAGGCTCGTCGGAGACCGATGTGACGACGATGTCCTTGAGGTTCAAGATGATGTCGGTGAGATCCTCAGCGACACCGACGACAGTGTCGAACTCGTGGAGCGAGTCGTCGAAACGTGCCGTGGTGATCGCTGCGCCGGGGATCGACGACAGCAGGGTACGACGCAGGGAGTTGCCGAGCGTGTGACCGAAGCCGGGCTCGAGGGGACCGACCGCGAAACGCTGACGATTGTCGGACTCCTCACCGAGAGCTTCAATAGTGGGGCGCTGCATGACGAGCATTTGAGCGAGGACCTTTCAACGACAGGGATTCGAAACGAGATTGCGAACGAGGATTACTTGGAGTAGAGCTCGACGATGAGCGACTCACGAACGGGCACGTCGATGTGCTCACGCTCGGGGAGGCTACGGACCGTCACGGCCTTGCCGCCGTCGCCGGCTTCGAGCCAAGCGACGAGCGAGCGGTCGAGCGTGTCGATGTTGTGCTGGATCACGATCATCTTCTGTGCCTTCGGCGACAGCGCAACGACCTGGCCCTTCTTGCAGCGGAAGCTGGCAATGTCGACGCGCTTGCCATCGACCTGGATCAGGCCATGGTTCACGAACTGGCGCGCCTGCGGGCGGCTGGATGCCCATCCGGCACGGTAGACGACGTTGTCGAGGCGCTGTTCGAGCAGACGAAGCAGGATCTCACCAGTCGGACCCTGGAGACGAATGGCCTCGACGTAGGTCTTGTGGAACTGCTTTTCGAGCACGCCGTAGATGTACTTCGCCTTCTGCTTCTCCTGCATCTGGGCGAGGTACTCGCTACCGGCGTTGCGGCGGCGGGTGCGGCCATGTTGGCCGGGTGGGAACGGCCGACGCTCGAGCGCCTGACGACCCTTTTCGTTTTCGAAGATGTTGACCGAGAGGCGGCGCGAGATGCGCACCTTGGGTCCGGTGTAACGAGCCATGTCTCAGCTTCTCCTTAACCGCGCCGACGCTTCGGCAGGCGGCACCCATTGTGGGGCACCGGTGTGACGTCTTTGATCGAGGTGACCTCGATGCCTGTCTGCTGGATCGAGCGGACGGCGGTGTCGCGGCCCGAACCCGGGCCCTTGACCTGAACCTCGGCGCGGCGCAGGCCGTGCTCGATGGCAGCCTTGCCGGCCTTCTCAGCGGCCTGCTGAGCGGCATACGGCGTGCTCTTGCGGCTGCCCTTGAAGCCAACGGCTCCAGACGAAGCCCACGAGATGACGTTGCCCTCGGTATCGGTGATCGAGACGATCGTGTTGTTGAACGAACTCTTGATGTGCACGATGCCCGTGCTCACGTTCTTGCGGTCGCGCTTGCGCGGACGACGGCTCGCAGTTGGCTTGGCCATTACTTCCTCACTGCCTTCTTCTTGTTGGCCACCGTGCGCTT
>DASQFE010000058.1:0-4430 GCA_035633295.1 Ilumatobacteraceae bacterium
CGGCAAAACCGGATGGGTCGGTGGGATTGCGACGACCGCGAGCGATCAGGGCCGGACGTCAGCGATTCGCGTGCACCTGGGACGTTGGCCCCTTTCGCCTCGGGGTCGACGACTGCGATGCTCGAAGTGGAATCTCGATCACCTCGAAAGGGGGTCCACACATGTTCGCCAATGTCGGAGATGAATTGATCATCGAGGGTCACCGGATCGGTGACCCTCGTCGCGTGGGAAAGGTGGAGGAGGTGCGTGGTGCCGATGGCGGCCCGCCGTACCTGGTTCGCTGGGACGACACCGGTCGGCCCACGTTGATGTTCCCAGGACCAGATTGCCGTATCGAGCATCTGGCCGGGACCGGAAAGGGCTCGTGATGAACGTCTCAGATCTTGCCGTTCGAGAACCCGTCGTGATCGGTTGCGACGCCACTGTCGCCGACACCGCGGCGTTGATGACGAGTTCGGGTGTCGGTTGCGTGATCGTGGTCGATGGACAGACCCCGGTGGGCATCGTGACCGATCGCGACATCGTCACACGCGGCATTGCTCACCAGTATCCGATTGACGGGAGGATCGATGGCCTCATGAGCATGGGACTCATCGCCCTCGACGCCGGCCACGACCTCGACGACCTGCTGCATGTGTTCCGTGATCATGCGATTCGACGCGTCCCGATCGTCGACCACGATCGAGTCGTCGGGATCGTCTCACTCGACGACATCCTGGTGCTCGTGGCCGAGCAACTCGCCGGCGTTTCCAAGGTGCTGGCCGGCCAGATCATGTTCCCCCACGCCGGCGACGACGCGAAGGCACCAGCGCCCATCTCCTGATCGAAGGCGACGGGCGCCTCGGCCATCACGTGAGCGGGCGTGGACGTGGGTGCGTTCCGAAAATGTCGGTGGTGAACGCTGGTGTCACCGCGCCAGTGTCCAGATCGACGCGGCGAAGCGAACCGCCGACCCCGTCGACAAACACCACGCTCGAACCGTCGAGGTCGAACGTTGGCTCAGTCGCCGACCCGCCCTCGGCGGTGAGATTTGTCAGCTGACGGAGGTCTGATCCGTCGGGGCGGATGGTGAACAACTCCGGCACCGGGGCATCGGATGTCGGTAGCGCCGAGTAGACGATGAGATCGCCCGCTGGATTCCAGTCGCCCCACGACGCAAAGAGGGTCGGCTCGGTGAGTGGCCGGATCGTGGGTGGATCAGCGGAGAGGCTCACGACCGACAGCGTGACCTCGATCGGTTCGTCGACGAGCGAGGTCCCGGTGCGATGCGCCAACTCGAATGAGATCTCCGAGCCGTCGGGCGACCACCGCGGTCCTGCGCAGAAGTCCTCGGGAGCGAAGGTTGCCAGGGTCGTCTCCGCTCCAGTCTTGAAATCCACGCTGATCAGCGAACCGAGGTGGCCGTCGCCGGAATCGGTCATCTTGCACGCGGCTATGGAGGCGCCGTCGCGCGACCATGCCGGGTCGTCGAGGTAGTCGCACGGGCTCTCGCAGTCGTAGACCTTGCGCGCTCGTACACCGTCGACGTCCACCACCCAGAGGTCGTCGCGTCCGTCGGCCGCAGTGAAACTGAGCTTCGAACCATCAGGCGACCAGTCCGGGTTGTTCTGGTCGAATCCCGGAACCTGGGCGGTTGGCGAGAACGACCCGACACCGTCGGCGCCGACGACCACGATGGTGGCATCCTGCTGGATGACCCACGCGGCATCGAGGGGGTCGAACGATGGTGCCGAGCCGGTCATCTCGTCGACGTCACCGACCGAGGTCGTCGACGCCCGTGGCGGTGGTTCGGCGGATGTCGCCGACTCGCCACTACCCGAACACGCGCTGACCAGAGCGACCGAGACGAGGAGGACGGAGATTGCCTTCATCGTGAAGCACCTTGCTGTGTGTGGGTGCGCCAGGAAACGCGCCCGTTCCCAATCACTGACGCGAGCAAGCCGTTTGGTTACAGACGGGCCGATCCGGCGTAACGCATCGGGCCCGACTCGAAGAACAGATCGAGCCAGACTGTGTCGGGAACGCCCCTCGTCGGCGGCAAGGTGGTCAGGACCCGGTCGATGCGCAGACGGTCGGCGTCGACC
This sequence comes from Ilumatobacteraceae bacterium, assembly GCA_035633295.1. Taxonomy (GTDB): domain Bacteria; phylum Actinomycetota; class Acidimicrobiia; order Acidimicrobiales; family Ilumatobacteraceae; genus Sva-07. The sequence goes on from DASQFE010000058.1 coordinate 2,085, forward strand.
ACCAGCCGGAAGGTCGCCTCTCCCGGGTTGCCGACGGGGTCGATCGACGCCGCCGTTCCTCGCACTTCGAAGCGGCCGTGATCGAGTCGGAGTCCGTCGTCGCGTTCGAGCAGATACGACCCACCGCTGATCGACAGCTCCCATCGTCCACCCACCCCACCGAGGTCATCGTCGAGGATCGGCTCGATGTATTCCGCTCGGGATGACGAAGCGATCCGGCGAGCGATCGCAGTCCTCGTCCAGTTCAGTTCGCTGACCCACCGGCCGTCCACTGCGCGTAGCCGCTTGGCGAGAAGTTGCCGGGCGCGCATCAACAGGACCTTCGTCGCGCCGACCGAACAGCCCAGCAGATCGGCGACGTCGGCAACAGGCCGATCCTCCATGTGGTGCAGCCACACCGCCGCCTCGTGGCGATCGGGCAGGTCGGCGAGTGCGGCGATCAGGTCGAGGTCGCACTCAGCCGGTGGAAGCCTTGACCCACTGTGCTGTTCGATGTCGGCACGTACTCGCTCACGCTGCGCGGCCCTCCACGCAAGCCGCATCGCGACCTTCTTGACCCACGCCACGGGAAGACCGAGTTCGGCGACGGTGTCCCACTGGCCGAATGCGGCCACGAACGCCTCCTGGGTGACATCCTCGGCCGCCGCGCCGACCAGCGGTCGCACGGAGTGCACAACGTTGGAATACTCGCGGTCGTAGAACTCGACGTAGTCGAGACCGGCGCTGGTGTCGCCCATCGCGAGATTCTCGCGCAGTCGATCGACCCGACTCGTCGTGGACTGACGTGGGGGTCGAAGAGGGCTCCGCAGGTCAGTTCACGATGGTGCCGAGGGTTCCGCAACAGCCCATGGCGCGGGTGGCGGGGAGGAGCGATCGCGACCTCACGGCTGATTTCTCCAATCGGGATGCCGCCGGCGATCGGTCGGCTGCGCACAGCTCACCGATCTGTAGTCGCGATCGCTCGAGATCGCCGGCCGGATCTGCATCCACGAGCGCACCCCACGTCTCGGGACGTTCACCGACGAGGGCGACCGCCGCGGTGTACAACCCGCTCAGCGCCGACGGCCCGGCGGTGTCGACAGCGGATCGCCAGTGGCTGAACCCATCGACGGCAAGGTCGCGCCGGCGCACGGAGGCGTCGGATGGATCGTCGGTCGTCCGACCGTCGGCGGGAAGGTCGGCGCGCGAACGGTAGCGAGCCTCATCAGCCAGGACCTCCGGCGCGAAGGCCAGCACCATGTCGCCCGCCTCGGGGAGGCCGGCGTTCGACATCAACACGTACAGCTCGAGTCGACCATCGAGGTTGACCAGCCGGTGCACGGTGCCTGGCGAGAACCAGGCGATCGTGCCGTGCACGAGTGGCGTCTCGGCGTAGCCCTCGCCCGAAAGGGTCTGCACCATTCCCTCGCCCGCGATCACGAGGTACGCCTCCGTACACACGGTGTGCAAATGCGGCGACCCTCCGGCCAGCCCATCGGGGCCCACCGAGTCGTACGCCTGCACATGACTGACCGAGGTTCCACCCGGCAGCGCCACCCCGAACCGCTCCCCCGGCGTCGTCACCCCCACCACGCCACCAGACTCACCGCCAGCCCCCCAACCAACCCGTTTGCGTGACACTTCTGTTGGCCCGTCCCAACAGAAGTGTCACGCAAACCGAAAGGAGCGGCGGGCGAAGTCATGGGGTGCCGTCGGGCTGCCAGGAGGCTCGCGCGGGATGATCGGCAGCGAGCGGGAGCGTCTCGACAGATCCCGTGCGCTCGGAGTGGTACCAGGCGGTGACGAGTTCGAGCGACGCCTGGGCGTCGGCGAGCGTGACCGGGAACTCGCCGTCGCCGGTGAGCGCGTCGATGAAGCTCTGGAACTGGCCGGTGTACTGCGAGCCCGACGGCGCCAGATCGGTCCACACCTGCTCGGCCTCCTCGGCGAAGGCCGACCGCCGGAACTCGAAGTTCCACGGTCCGGCGCCCGGGTCGTACGCCTCGCTCGACGACGTGATCGTGACGTTGTCGAAGTGCCACACGAGCTGCGACGACTCGCCGGCGGCGCCGAGCGTGACGTTCATCGTGATCAACGCTCCGTCGGCGGTGCGACCGATCGCAACGGCGCAGTCCTCGGTCTGCACGTCGTTCACGCGGGTGGTCGCCATGGCCCGCAGTTCAACGATCGGTCCGGCCATCCACGTGAGCATGTCGTGGTTGTGAATCGCATGGCTCAGCACGCATCCCCCACGCTCGCCTGCCCACGTGCCGCGCCACGGCGCCTCGGCGTAGTAGCCCTTGCCGCGTCGCCACCAGGTCGACGCCGACGCGGTGAAGAGTCGGCCGGTGATTCCCGCGTCGATGA
>DASQFE010000059.1:0-16031 GCA_035633295.1 Ilumatobacteraceae bacterium
TCTCTTTCCAGTGCGCGCTCAGCGCGCACTGGGAGGAGAATTTCGGAGAGAGGGGGGCTGGATCAGAGCCAGGCGGCCTCGACCCAGGCGCGAACGGAGGGCGCAAGGCGGTCGAGATGCGCAGCCGGGTTCTCTCGGATCTGAGTGGCTGATATCGGGACCGTCGTTCGATCAGCGTCGACAACGACGTGGCGAGCTTCGAATCGCTGCGCCAACTCGACGACGTACACGTCAGATGAGAACACGACATGTGGGCCGGCCTCGTGCGGCCAGTGCGCACGGAACAGCGTCATCCACTTGTCCCACAACTCCTCGTCGTTGAAGTCGGTACCCAGGCGGTGCTGCACCTCGAGCACGACCACGTCGGGGTGCAACTCGCAGAGCCACGCTGCTCGGAGGTCACCGGGTGCGGTATCACGCTCGGTCGAACTGTTGACGAACACCACCAACCGATCGGCTCGCGCCGCCGCCCACTCGATCATGTAGGAGTGGCCGAGGTGCGGCGGGTCGAATCGACCGACGATCAGCCCGGTCGAGAAGCGGTCGGGCTCAGCGCTCACGACGAGCCGGCCGATTCTCCGAGGGTCTGGACCACCTGCCGCCAACCCGGCCCGAGATGGTCGATATCGAACGTCGGACCGTCCTCCAACAGCACCTGTCGCGTCGCTCGGACCAATGCCCGGGCGACGACGTCACCGGCTTCGGAGGCCGTCACTCCGGCCGCCTCGAGCCGCTCGGCCGCCGCATCGGTGTCACCGAGCGACACCTCCGCAGCAGCGCCAGCGACCGCCGCGATCACCCGATCCAGGTAGGTGGCAATACCGGCGCCAACAACCACTGCAGCGCTCTCCAACGCTGAGGGTTCGTCGCCGATCATCGCTGACGAGAGTGCATGGATCGCAGCGCCATACGGATACGACCGGTCCACCTGATCCAGCAGGACCAGCGCCTCGTCGGCGCGTCCGGCCTGGCACAGCGCGAGCGCGAGCGTCACCCGCGTCTCTGACGCCTCGGCACCCATCGCCGTCATTCGTTCCAGTGCCAGCTCGGAGATGGCGACCGAGCGCACGCCCAGCCCCATGTGCACCGCAGCGCCCGCCGCAGCCATCGCCGGGAACGACAGGTCGCCGAATGATTCACTCATCGCAAGGGCCTCCTCGATTCCTCGCTCGGCCTCCTGTGATCTTCCGAGGGCGACCAACGCCCGCATCCGCGGCCCCATTGCGAGCACCGCACCGAACCGGTCACCGAGCTGACGGAAGGCGTGCAACGCCTTGCGCGACAGTTCCTCGGACTCGCCGAACCGTGTTGTCCAGAGCCTGATGGAGGCGACCAGCGAATCCATCATCGCCGGAGCCCAGACGTCGCCGAGTGACATCGACTCCTGGCGCACGGTGTTGGCCAAGGCCTCAGCTTCCTCGAACCGTCCCTGATAGAAGCGCACGTATGCGAGCAATCCGCCCGCCCATCCACGGCCGGCACGATCACCCAGCAGATCGAACTCCTGGGCCGACGTGAAGAGTCGCGATTCCGCAAGCTGCGTGTCGCCCGACAGGAACGCCACCCACGCCTGATGCTGGCGCACCCACGCCTGCCCCCGGAGGTCTCCCAGTCGCTCGGACAGGCCCTCAGCCTCACCGAGCAGCCAATCGGCGTCCTCGAGGGAGCCACCGAACACCTCGGCGAATCCGCGTTCACGCAGTGACGCCGCCAACTCGATGTCGTCGCCGAGCTCGCGGAAGATGTCGACGCTGGCACCCAGTTCCGCCCGGGCTGCGTCAAGATCGCCATCGCGTTGGTGCAGTATCCCGAGCAGGCGGCGCGACAGTGCCTCGTGTCGACGGTCACCAGCCGCAACCGACGCCTCGAGGGCATCGAGCGCGTCAGCGCGAGCCTGGTCGGTCGAACGGCGCTCGGTTTCCGCCTGTGCCCGCAGCAGCAACAGCTCCCGGGCGAGCACGTCGTCGTGCGCCCCCAGATCGAGGGCTCTGGTGGCGTGACGTCGAGCTTGGTTGAATGCGCCAACATCGATCGATCGGGAGGCGGCGTCGCGCAGGAGCAACACCGCCTGCTCGGTGATGTTCGGGGCAACCCCGGGCACCGGGCCGATCTCGGCCACCAACTCGGCGGCGCTTGCGGCATGGTGGGCGACCTGGTCGAACGGGACCGCCGGCAAGTGCGCCATGACCGACGCCGTTCCGGCATGACGCTGTGCCCTGACGAGCTTCGTGAGGGTCTGATATGCCACCTCGCGAACCACGTCGCTCCTGAACCTCCAGCTGTCGCCGTCGAGGTCGATCAGCCCGTCGTCGGCGAGCGCTTCGATGTCGTCGAGGTCGAAGTCTTGTTGCATCTCGGCGGCGAATTTCTGGAGCGACTCAACTCGGCTGCTCGCGCCGAGCACCGACGCATTGTCGATGATCGAACGCTGGGTAGGCGGGAGCCGATCGAGGCGTGCGGCAATCAGCGCCCGCAACGACCCGGGGAGGGCCGTGCTTTCGGGATTGGCCTTGGCCAGTTCGGCCAACTCGGTCAGAAAGAGCGGGTTGCCGCCGCTGCGTTCGTACAGCTGATCAACCAGCGTGGCGGTCGTCGCTCTGCCGACCACCGCCTCCACGAGTCGGGCCGCCTCGCCGCGTTCCAATGGGTCCAGCGGCATCCGGACGGTGATCGGATGGTCGATCGCCGGTGGCCATTCGAGGTCGGCGTCGTCGCGCTGGGCCGTGACCACGAGCACTGGCCGGTCCGCGAGCGACCGAGCAATGCGCTGCAGCAGTTCGACGATCAACACGTCGGCCCACTGCAGGTCGTCGATCCACAGCACCACCGGGCCGGCCTCCGAACGGCGCCGCAGCCCTTCGATGATGTGCGCGAACAACGATTCGCGTGCCTGTGCCGGCGGAATGCGGTCGAGTTCGGACGGATAGCCCAACAGATGCAGCGTTGTCTCGACGAACCGGCCGAGCATCGGATCGTCCGGCTCGAACCCGTAAAGCTCAATGCCCCGTTCACGCAGCACGTCGATCAGTCGATCGAGTGGAATCGCCGAGCTGCGATCGAGTCGCCGATACAGCGCCGTGGCGATCGGCGACCACACGTTGTTCTCGCCATACGGCGCGCACACGCCGGCGTAGATCGTGACGCTACGACTCGGGAAATCCTCGATTGCCTCGTTGACCAACCGGGTCTTGCCAGAGCCTGCCTCGCCACTGACCGCCACGACCGCGCTGCGCCCGCCGGCCACCATGGTCATGATCGAGGCCAGCAACTCGCGCTGCGTCGACCGGCCGACGAACGGAATGTCGGTGCGCGTGCCGATCGAGGGGATCCGCCGCTGTCGACCCAGTACGCGCCATACCCGCTCGGTCTGTTCTCGGCCCCTCACATCGATGTCGTCGACCAACTGACGGACGATCTCATCGGACGCCAACGCCGACGTCGCATCGCCGATCAAAACGGCGCCCGGCTCAGCCATGTTCTGGAGTCGGGCGGCCACGTTCACGACATCGCCCATCGCGGTGTAGTCGGCGGTGCCCGACACCGTGCCGACCACCACCTCACCGGTGTTGACGCCGATGCGGAGCTGCAGCGGCTCTTCCAGATCGATCTGATCGTGGGTGAACCGGCTCATCGTCTCGTGCATCTGAATCGCTGCGCGGATCGCTCGATCGGCGTCGTCCTCGTGGGCGACCGGCGCCCCGAACAACGCAATGATTCCATCACCGAGCACCTTGTCGACCCGGCCACCGAACGACGTGATATCGGAGATCAACCGTTCGAACGAAGCGTCGATCAGTCGCTTGACGCGTTCGGGGTCGAGGTGCTCGGACAGTGCCGAGTAACCGACCAGGTCGGCGAACACCACGGTGACCACGCGACGTTCCTCGGTTGCGACCGTCACCACCTCCTGTCCACACGATGGGCAGAAGCGGGCGCCGTCGGGCAGCGGGAGGAGGCACGAGGCGCACGAGGCCATCAGCCGACGATCGTACGGCACGTCCACCTCCAGACGGACCACCGCACCATCGGCAGTCGCTAGCGTCACGTTGAGATGTATCACCCGATCACCTGGCTGCGCGCTCACCCCCGGGGCGCTGACGCACTGCTCACGCTGGCGGTCGTCGTCATTGCCGTGACCGCCCACCTGTTCGGGGACTCCAGCGTGGCCGATCCGAACGAACCGGATCCGACGTGGTGGACCGTGGTGATCGTGCTGTTCGGCACCGTTCCGCTGTACTGGCGGCGGACCCAGACGCTGGTCGCCGGCTTGGTTGTCGTCGGCGCCGAGGTCGCAGGGCTGTTCATCGGCCTCGGCGGGGCCGCGTTCGTCGGCGCGACGGTCGCGGTCTACTCCATCGGTGCCCACACCCAGGGGGTTCGGCGGACCCGCGTGATGACCGCGATCACCGTGATGGTCGTGGCATTGTTCATCGCCGGCTCGATCGATGGTCTGTCGCTGCTCGACGAGTTCGTGTCAACGGGCGTGATCTTGATCACCGCGTTCGTGCTCGGCGACAACCTCCGACGGCGACGCCAGCACGTAGCCGATCTCGCCGAGCGGGCCGAACGGGCCGAACGCGAGCAGGGGCTGCTCGCCGAGCGACGAGTAGCGGCCGAGCGGACCCGCATCGCCCGCGATCTGCACGACGTGGTCGCCCACTCCGTCAGCGTGATGGTGATCCAAGCCGCGGCCGCACGGCGGAACCTCGAGGCGGCACCCGAGAGCGCCGCGGAGGCACTGGAAGCGATCGAGGCCACAGGGCGCCAGACCATGACCGAGCTGCGGGCGATCCTGGGCGTGCTGCGAGCGGACTCGGTCGACCCCGCACTGACTCCCCAACCCTCCCTCGCCGGTTTGGATGCTCTCACCACGGGCGATGAACTCCCGGTCGAACTCACGGTCGAGGGTGACCTGCGAACGGTTCCCGAGAGCGTGTCCGTCACCAGCTATCGGCTCGTGCAGGAGGCGTTGACGAACGTCCGTCGCCATGCCGGGACCGCCAACTCCGTCACCGTCGGAGTGGTCGTCGGCCAGCGGGACGTCACGATCGAGGTTGCCGACAACGGCCGCGGCGCCGGGGTGGCGGCGTCACCCGACGGCTTCGGCATCATCGGAATGCGCGAACGGGTGGCCGCAGTGGGCGGGACAGTCGAGGCCGGGCCGCGACCCGGTGGCGGCTGGCGGGTGCGGGCGGTCCTTCCGCTCGACGCCGGCGGGGCGCACCGGATCGAAGTCGGCGCGACGTTGTGATCCGCGTCCTCCTCGTGGATGACCAGGAAATGGTTCGCGTCGGGTTCCGGATGATCCTGCAGGCCGAACCGGACCTCACGATCGTCGGTGAGGCCGCCGACGGGCTGGCTGCGGTCGAGCTGGCTGGCCGGGCCGGTGCGGACGTGATCCTCATGGACGTCCGGATGCCGAGGATGGACGGCGTCGAAGCCTGCGCGATCATTCGCGACCGGCATCCCGACACCCGGATCATGATGCTGACCACGTTCGACCTGCACGACTACGTGCATGCAGCGCTGCGGGCGGGCGCCAGCGGCTTCATGCTCAAGGACGCACCGGCCGAGCAGCTGGTGGACGCGATCCGGATCATCGCCAACGGCGACGCCCTGCTGGCGCCGTCGGTGACCCAGGCACTGATCGACGAGATCGCCCGGCGACCGGCGAGCGACCCTGCGTCGTACCCCGGCGTCGACACACTGACCGACCGGGAACTCGACGTGATCCGGTTGATGGCGAAGGGCCGATCGAACACCGAGATCGCAACGGCGCTGTACCTCGGTGAAGCCACGATCAAGACACACGTCGGGCGCATCCTGTCGAAGCTCGGCGCCCGAGATCGCGTGCAGGCCGTCGTCATCGCCTACGAGTCCGGTCTGGTCACGCCCGGCGACAGTTGAACCTGTCCGTCGTGGGGTGGAATCGGATCCACCCACCGGTGGATGCAGCGTCGGCGCAGCAGCGATAGACCTGAGGACATGTCCACGCCTGCTCCCCCCGCACCTCCGGCACCCTCCGCTCCCGATACCGCTACGGCCCCGGGCGGCACGGCCGCCGCTGGCGCCATCGATGCTCACAAGATCTACGGGATCGGCGATGCCCAGGTCAACGCCCTCGACGGTGTCACCGTGTCGTTCGAGACGGGCAAGTTCAGCGCCATCATGGGTCCGTCCGGATCGGGCAAGTCGACGTTACTGCACTGCCTCGCCGGCCTCGACACGCTCACATCGGGAGCGACCTTCATCGGCGACACGTACCTCGCGGCGCTCGACGACAAGGCGCTCACCGAACTGCGGCGGACCAAGGTCGGCTTCATCTTCCAGGCGTTCAACCTGATCCCAACGCTGACCGCCGATGAGAACATTCGCCTGCCGATGATGCTCGGTGGGGAGACGGGCGACCTGGAGTGGATCGACCACGTGGTCACCACGGTCGGCCTCGGGGACCGCCTGAAGCACCGACCGAGCGAGCTGTCGGGTGGCCAGCAGCAACGCGTCGCCGTGGCTCGTGCGCTCGCATCGCGACCTCAAATCATCTTCGCCGACGAACCCACCGGAAACCTCGACTCGGTCACCGGCACCGAGATCCTGTCGTTCATGCGCAACGCCGTGCGTGACTTCGGCCAGACGATCGTGATGGTCACCCACGACCCGGTCGCCGCGTCGTACGCCGACCGAGTGGTCTTCGTCGGCGACGGCAAGCTCACCGGCGAGCTGATCGATCCGACGACCGACCAGGTCATCGACCACCTGAGGAAACTGGCCTGACATGAGCGCCGGCACTCTCATCGCTCGAAAGAGCATCCGCGCCCGCTGGGGTCGCACGTTGGCCATCGCGTTCGCGATCACGGCGAGCGTGTCGTTCGTCGTCGGCTCGTTCGTGCTCGCCGACAGCCTTCGCTCCACGTTCGACGATCTCTTCCAGGAGCTGAACGAGAACGTCGACCTCGAGGTCCGCGCCGCGCAGGAGTTCGAGTCCGACGACGCCCGCGACCCGATCGACGTCACGATCGTCGACTCCATTCGCGCAATCGACGGCGTCGCCATCGCTGAGCCGGTACTCCAACGGTTCGCACAGCTGATCGACTCCGACGGCAATGCCATCACGCCGGCCGGCGGCCCGACGTTGGGCGTGTCGTGGGAAGGCGACGACGGCATCCAGGGCGTCACCATCAAGGAGGGCAGGGCCCCGTCCGGGGCCGACGAAGTGGCCATCGACAAGGCAACCGCCGACGCGCACGACTTCGCGGTCGGTGACACCGTGTCGTACCTCACCGACGTCGGAACCTTCGAGGGCACGATCACCGCAACGGTCGGCCTCGGCAGCGGCGACAGCTTCGGCGGTGCCCAACTCACCGCGCTCGACCTCGAAACTGCCCTCGTGAACTTCGGCGCCGACGGCAAGGTCGACGCGATCGACATTCAGATCGCCGAGGGCGCCGATGTACCCACCGTGCAGGCGGCGATCGAGGACATCCTTCCCCCACAGACAGAGGTTGTCACCGGTGAGGAAGTGGCCCAGGAGACAGCCGATCAGGTCAACCAGTTCGTCGACGTGTTCGGAACCGGTCTGCTGATCTTCGCGTTCATCACCGCCTTTGTCAGCGCCTTCATCATCAACAACGTGTTCCAGATCACCATCGGCCAACGCCTGCGCGAACTCGCGCTGCTCCGCGCCGTCGGCGCATCGGGTCGCCAGGTTCGTCGCATGATCACCATCGAGGCGTTCGGCCTCGGGGTCGTCGGCACCGTGCTCGGTGTGGTCGGCGGCCTCCTGGTTGCACGCGGGCTCATTGCCCTCTTCGATGCCGCCGGTGCGGGCTTCCCCGACTCCCAGATCGTGCTGGCGCCCCGGACGATCATCGTCGCTGCGCTCGTGGGGGTCGGGATCACGATGGCATCGGTGATCGTGCCGTCACGGAGGGCCGCGCGTATCCCACCTGTCGCGGCCATGCGACCGGAACTCGGATTCGCCGCCATGGGGACCAGGCGGCTCGTCGTCGGCGCCGTCACCACGATCTTCGGCATCACGCTGCTGCTCATCGGTCTGTTCCTGCGTCCCGGTGGCACGGCTGCACTCATCGTGCTGGCGGGCGGAGGAGCACTCCTGCTGTTCCTCGGTATCGCCGGGCTGTCTTCGACCATCGCCACGTCGGTCACCCGCGTCATCGGCTGGCCGATCGAGAAACTGTTCAAGGTGCCCGGTGCGCTGGCACGCGAGAACGTGGCTCGAGCACCGCGACGGACGTCGTCGAGCGCTTCGGCGTTGATGATCGGCGTGGCGCTCGTCAGCAGCACGGCCGTGTTTGCTTCATCGCTGCGCTCCAGCCTGATCAACACCCTCGAGAGCGCCATTTCCGCCGACTACATCATCACCGACGAGAGCTTCCAGGGGCTGTCGCCGTTGGTCAGCGAGACACTCGCCGAGATTCCCGAACTCGAGGCGGTCACCCCGGTCCGCGGGATCAGCGGGCAGATCGAGGGCCAGACGAAGGCCCTGGGAGCTGTGGATCCGGTGGCGTTCGACAAGCTCGTCGACCCCGATCTGATCGATGGCACCGTTGCGGAGCTCGGGCCCGATGAAGTGCTGGTGCACAAGGATCCGGCCGGCGATCTCGACCTCTCGGTCGGCTCAACCGTCGACGTCACGTTCCAGAACGGCGTGACCGAGCCGCTGACCGTCGCCGGCATCTACGGCGACGCAACGTTCGGCAACTGGCTCATCAGCCTCGACACGCTCGCCGGCGCCACCAATGCTCCGGCGCGTGACTTCTTCGTGATCGCCAAGCTCGCAGAGGGCATCGACCCCGCGTTGGGCGATGCGGCGGTCCAGGCTGCGATGGAGCCCTTCCCACAGGCGAACGTGCAGACCAACGCCGAGTTCCTCGACTCGCAGGAGGCTCAGATCAACCAGTTGCTGTTCATCATCACCGCGCTGCTGGCGTTCGCCATCCTGATCGCCATTCTCGGGATCTCGATCACTCTGGCGCTCGGGGTCTTCGAACGCACGCGGGAGATCGGACTGCTGCGCGCCGTCGGGATGAACAAGCGTCAGATGCGTCGATCGGTGCGATGGGAGGCGGTCATCGTGTCGATCTTCGGTGCCCTCGTCGGCATCGTCGTGGGCACGTTCCTCGGCGTTGTGCTGTCGGTGGCAGTGCCCAACGACGTGATCAGCAAGCTGGCCTTCAACCCGACGATCATCATCGCCATCCTCATCGGAGCCGTCATTGCCGGCCTGTTCGCCGCCCTGTACCCGTCGTACAAGGCATCGAACATGAACATCCTCGAAGCCATCGCCACCGAGTAACCGTTACGTCTGGGGTCTGACCCCAGATGTAACACTCTCGGTAGCGTGGAGCGATGGCGCTCGATCCTGCCCTGCTGCCCGACGAGGTGCTCACGTTTCTCGGGGAGTACCACCTCGCGACACTGACGACACTGCGACGGGATCTTTCGCCGCACGTGGTTGCGGTCGGCTTCAGCTACGACGCCGACGAGCGGGTGGCGCGGGTGATCACGTGGGCGGGGTCACAGAAGGCACGAAACGCACAGCGTATGCAGGCCGACGGGCAGCGGGCAGCGGTGTGCCAGGTCGATGGTGGACGCTGGCTGAGCCTCGAGGGCCCGGTACGCCTCGTCACGGATCCCGAGGGCGTACAGGCCGGCGTCGAAGGGTATGCGGCGAGGTACCGCCAGCCGAAGGAGCGCGACGATCGAGTCGTCATCGAGATCGCCGTGGAACGAATCCTCGGCCGAGGCTGACTGTCAGCCGGCGTCGCGGTTCCAGGGCAGGTCGGCGAGCCAACGCTGGGCCGCCGGGTGCGGATCCATCGGGGTGTCGTCACTCGATCGTTCGAGCTTCGGATCGAGATGCGTCTGGCAACCCGGGCACCAGTACAGGATCCGGTTGTGCTCGCCCATCCGGCGACACTCGACCGTTTCACCGCAACGGCCACAGCGTTGCCCGTTTCGGCCGTAGACCGCCAAGCCACCCTTCGTCCCCGCTGCGGTCACGCGCTTCGCGTGATGCAGGTTCGACCGCAACATCGTGGCCGCCGTGTTGACCAAGCGGATCGCATCGTGCTCACTGATGGTGCCGACATGCGCATACGGGCTCAGCCCGACGGACCAGAGCACTTCACAGCGATAGACGTTGCCGACGCCGCACATCACCCGCTGGTCGAGGAGCACTTCACCGAGCCGGGCCGATGGATCGGGATACGTGAGCAACAGATTCACAACGGCACCGAGATCGGTGGCAGCCGTGCACAGATCCGGTCCCAGCCGACCCATGCCGGGATGGCGTCGCTTGTCGATGTTCCGATAGGTCTCGACGTTCGGAGCACTGAAACACACTGCCACCCAGTCGGCAACTTCGATCGCCGCTCGCATCTGTGTGTACGGACGCCGCCAATTGTCGCCGGCCCGATACAGATGCCATGAGCCGCTCATCCGCATGTGGGTATCGAGGACAATCCCGTCATCCCACTCGACCATCAGATGCTTTCCGTGACTCTCGACGGTCTCGATGATCCGACCTGCCTGGGGCGACGGACCGATGAGGCGTGGGGCATCGAACCGCACCATCGGTTTGCCGGCGAGCGCAGTGCGCATGGCGCTGGCCGACCGGTGGATCGTGTCGCCTTCGGGCATCAGGGAGAAAGGATAGGCCGTGCACCCGGGTGGTACCTGGGATGCCCGAGGCGCCCCTCCTAGCCTGTGGTCACGATGTCGACCGCTCATCCCAGGGCCAGAACCGATCCGCTCGTCAGCGACGCCCTCCGACGTGCCATCCCGCTCTTCGTCCCGGCAATCCCGTTTGCGCTCGTGCTCGGCGTGGCGATCACCGAGTCGACGATGCCGACCCCCATTGCATGGTCGACCAACATCTTCATCTTCGCCGGCGCGTCGCAACTCGCAACCGTGAGCCTGGCCGCCACTGCGACCTGGTTCACGCTCGTCGCCACTGCCGGCGTCATCAACCTGCGTCATGTGATGTACAGCGCTGCATTGGCGCCACGGTTCAACGACCAGCCGAAGTGGTTCCGATGGGTCGGTCCGTTCTTCCTGATCGACCAGTTGTTCGCACTGTCCAGCGTGCGCGTCGAGTTGTCGGCGAGGGATTGGCGACACTTCTATCTCACCGCCGGAGTCTTCTACTTCGTCTCGTGGACGCTCACGGTCACCCTCGGCATGTTCGTCGGATCGGCGATTCCGACAGCGTGGCGCCTCGACGTTGCACCGGCGATCATGTTCTCCGGGCTGGTCGTCCTCGGCCTCACGAACCGACCCGGCATCGTGGCTGCGATCACCGGCGCGGGCGTCTGCCTGCTTGCACTCGATGCCCCGAACAACGGTGGCATTCTCCTCGGAGCGATCAGTGGAGTGATCGCCGGGTATCTCGCCGATCTTGCTCAGAGCCGCCGAATCACGAGCGGGTCGACCTCGTCGTGAGCCTCGCCGCAGCGTTGTCGGCCGTGCTTGCGATCGGCCTCATCACCTACACCTCTCGTGTGGGCCTCATCGTGTTCCTCGCCGATCGCCCGCTCCCCGCGAACATCACCAGAGCGCTGCGCTACGTGGGCCCCGCCGTGCTCTCTGCCCTGACGGTCAACCTGATCGCCGGCGGCAAAGGGACGAGTGGGATCGAAGCCGTAGAGGTTGCCGCGATCGTGGCTGCCAGCGTCGTTGCGTGGTCCACCCGCAATCTGATCGCCGCCCTCGGCGCGGGTATGCTGACCCTCTGGGTGATCGGGTACGTCATCTGAAAACCTGGCGTCAGGGCAGCTTTCCGACGTGAGCGAGGGCAAGACGGATCAGGCGGTCGTGTCCACTGGTCATCTGAGCGATGACTTCGTCGCTGACGGCCTCCTCCGGCGTGAACCACGACAGATCGAGGGCCTCCTGGGTCGGCTCGCAGTCGCCCTCGACCGGCACCACATAGGCGAGGCTCACCGCGTGGTGACGTGGGTCGTAGTAGCCCGACCGGTCGGGGTTCGGGAAGTACTCGACAACGGTGAACGGCGTCGGATTCGGCGGTACCCGCGGCAGCGCCATCGGCCCCAGGTCCTTCTCGCAGTGCCGCATCAGCGCTTCGCGGATGCGCTCGCCGAACAGCACTCGGCCGGTGACCACCATTCGGCTGATCGTTCCGTCTGAGGCGACACGCAACAGCAGGCCGACCTCGGTCACGTTGCCCATCGAATCCACCCGCACCGGCACCGCATCGACGTACACGATCGGAACATGGGCCCGCACCAGCTCGAGGTCCTCCGGCGACAGCCAGCCGGTCGCGGTCTGAGTGGAGGAACCTTCGTCGATGTCTGTCACACCGTCGATGATCCCACGCGGCGCACTGCGGGCACCGCATTCCTCGGCTTGACCCCGGCGTGGCAACGGGCACACCCAGACGCACACCAGGACGCACTCACTGAGAAGATGGTCACATGCACCACGACGCCACACGTTGGGACGATCACTACCGATCCGCGACGCCTCCTGGTCCGCTCGCCCCCGATGCACGGGCCGACGTCATCGAACTCCTGCCACGCACCGGCGTTGCGATCGACATCGCGTGTGGCCTCGGCAGCCAATCGCTGTGGCTTGCACGGCGCGGGCTCGAGGTCGTTGCACTCGATGTGTCGCCGATCGCGATCGATGCGCTCCGAGCAGCGGCGCACGCCGCGGGCCTCGCCGACCGCATCGACGCACGAATGACCGACCTCGACGTCGGTCTCCCCGCCGAGCCGATGACCGCCGACGTGATCGTCTGCCAACGGTTCCGCCAGCCGTCGCTCTACACCGAGATCGCGGATCGGCTCGCCGTCGGAGGAATCGCCATCGTCACCGTCCTGTCGGAGGTGGGCACCGACTCACCGGGTCCGTTCCATGCACCACCAGGTGAACTCGTCGCTGCATTCGATGAGTTCGAGATCCTCGATGCGCGTGAGGGCGACGGTGTGGCCGCCATCGCGGCCCGTCGCCGTTGACACCCGTTCAGGCTCGCTCGAGGAGCACGCCGCGCAACGCGTCGTGACCGGTCGACGCCGGGGCCGTCGTGTCCATGAAGTCGAGAAGCACGTCGCAGAACCGTTCCGTGGCCTCGACATGCGGGAAGTGCCCCACGCCTTCGAGGATCTCGAGCCGGCTCGTCGCGATCAGTTCGTGCGCGGCGTAGGCGTGCGACACCGGGATGATGCCGTCGTGGTCACCCCACACGATGAGCGTCGGGATGTGAGCTGCCAGGTAGAGCCGGTCGGTGGCGTTGACCATCTGGCCGCCGGGCTCGATCACACCGCGCATGGTCCGAACGAACGCGGATCGGTTCTGTGCACCGGCGAGCGACGAGTACGACCGCCACATTTCGGAAAACTTGGGCGAGCGGATGTTCCGGCGACCCAACTGACGACCGACGCCGGTCGCCCGATCGACGAGCGGCTTCGGGAATGCGATCGGCATCAGATACTCGGCCCCCGGGAGCGTGAGCAGACGCAAGAGCCATGACACCTCGCGACCGAGTCCACCACTGCCCACCAACACCAGCCGATCGACAAGATGCGGGTGTTGGTAGGCAAGTTGCATCGCCACCCCGCCGCCGAAGGAGTGGCCCACGATCGTCACGCTCGGCACGTCGAGCACCGAGAGGAAGTCACGCAGCCCGCTCGCAAATGCGCCCAGCGAGTAGTCGCCGACCGGCTTGGCCGACTCGCCGTGACCGAGAAGATCCGGGGCGATGACATCGTGATGCTCCGCGATCGTCGGGATCACGTCGTCCCAGGTCCGCGAACTCCCAGCCAGGCCGTGGATCAACAGGATCGGCTCCCCCGTGCCGTCGCGCCGAAATCCGACCTCATGGCCGTGGATGGTGACATGTTGGAGGGGCAGTCGCTTGCTCACAACTCCAGTATCACGCTCGCCGCGCGAAACGTCACGGGTACAAGGACACGTCGCGCAGACTCAGTCGAACGTCCGGTCGGGCTCGACCAACGACTCGTCGTCGCCGGTATCGACCCAACGCGACAGATCGAGCGGGTCCATCTTGCGGCTCGGCATCCTGGTCGTGGCCAACCACGACAGCAGGTGGGCCGGCGCCAACGGCCGTGAGATGCAGTAACCCTGCGCAATGTCGCATCCGAAGGTACGCAGACGCTCGAGCACCTCGTTGTTCTCAACGCCTTCGGCGACCACGACGAGGCCAAGGTTGTGGCCGAGGTCGATCGTCGAGCGGACGATGACCTCGTCCTGCTCGTCGAGCAACAGATTGGCGACGAAGCTCTGGTCGATCTTGAGTTCCGCAACCGGCAGGCGGCGAAGATAGCTCAGCGACGAGTAACCCGTGCCGAAGTCGTCGATCGACAGCCGAACTCCCACCTCGTGAAGTTCGTTGATCGTCGCTCGGGCGCGGGGTGCGTCGATCAGCAGGGACGACTCCGTGATCTCGAGGGTGAGCATCGACGGGTCGACACCGTTGGCGCTGAGGTGGCCTTCGACGCGGGAGGTGAGTTTGGTGTCGAGCAGGTCGTGGGTCGACAGGTTCACCGCCAGCCCGAGGTGATATCCGCGATCGTGGATCTCTCGCAGCTGGGAGACACCGCGGCCCAGCATGAAGTCTGTCAGTTGCTTGATGAGGCCGGTGTCCTCGGCCACCCGCACGAACTGCGTCGGATGCACAACACCACGGACTGCGTGCGTCCACCGTACGAGCGCCTCCGCCCCGACGATGGTGCCCGACGCCAGGTCGAGCTTGGGCTGCAGATGGAGGTTGAGTTCGTGGTTCTCGATGGCTGCACGTAGGTCGCCCAGCATCGACAGGCGAGCGGGCGTGCGCCGATCGATCTCATCGCGATACACCTCCACGCCGAGGCGCTGGGTCTTTGCATTGAACATGGCGATATCGGCGTGGCGCAGTGCAGCGCCGTCCTCGTGGTCTCCGTCGACGATCGCAACACCGGCGCTGGCGGTGACGACGATCTCGAGGCCGTCAAGCGTGACCGGACGGCCCACGCCGCGCACGCATGCCCACGCGAACTCCACCATTTCAGCGTGGTCCTGACGCTGGCCGACAATGGCGAACTCGTCGCCGGCGAGGCGTGCCAGGGCATCGCCGGGTCGCAGCATCGACGCCAGACGTTCGCCGACTTCGACGAGCAGTTCGTCGCCCGCGTGGTGGCCGAGGGTGTCGTTGACTTCCTTGAACCGGTCGAGGTCGAGCATCACGACGAACAGCAGTCCGTTCACCGGGAGCGAACTGGCTGCATCGGCCACCGATCGTTCGAACGACAGCCGATTCGGTAGGCCGGTCAAGCCGTCGTGGCGAGCCTCGCGCTCGATTCGCTGGTGGAGCATGCCCTTGCGGAGACTTGCTGCGAGCTGCTCGGTGAGGTTCTGGAGGCGAACGAGGTCGTCACTCCCGAATCGCTTCCCGGCACCGGTGCGCCCGGCGACGACCACGAGGCCGATGGCGCCCGACTGGTCCGAGATGGGCGCCACCATGATCTCGCGGATGTTCGAGCCGGCTGAACGGTACGGCTCGAGCTCGTTGCCGGAGATGATCGACACCTGGGCGGCCCCGATGAGCGAATGCCAGGTCGGATCATCGGGCGTGGTCGGCAGCCAGACGCCGATTGTGCCGTGCGACTCGATCAGCGTCCGGCCGAGATGATCGAAGAGCACGAGCGTCACGCTTTCCGTGCGCAGAATGTCGGCCGCTTCCTCGACGGCAGCACCACCAATCTCGCCGGGGTCGAGCGATTGGCCGACCCGCCCGGTGAATCCGTGCACAGCATCGAGGTCGCGGAGTCGTTGGTAGACGACGCCGTATGCCTTCATGACGTACCAGAGCAGACCGATCGGTACGACAGCCAGCAGGATCAACCCCAGCGAGATCAGCCCCAGGCTCAGCACCATGCTGGCGAGGGTGGCGTTGACGAACAGCAACCACCACGCGAGACGAAGTTAAACGAGCACCCGGCTCGTGAAGTCCCCCTCGAAGCGTGAGATCGCCAGTGAGACGAGAATCGTCC
>DASQFE010000060.1:0-4875 GCA_035633295.1 Ilumatobacteraceae bacterium
CGCTCGAGCACGCGGGTTGGTGTCGTCGTTGCCGATCAGCAGATACGACGTGATCGAGGTCAACTCCCAGAAGATGAACAGTGCAATCAGCTGGTCCGACAGGACCACTCCGAGCATCGCTCCGGCGAAAAGTACGAGCACGCCGGCGAGTCGCGCCAGCCCAGGCTTGTCGTGACTGAAGTAGCCGAGCGAGTAGATGCAGATCAAGAGGCCGATGCCGGAAATGACCGCCACCATCAGCAGGGCGAAGGCGTCGAGGCGCAGATCGATGTCGATTCCCAGTTGCGGGATCCATACGAACGACTCGGTGACTGGTTCGCCGTCGAGCACCACCTGCGCCTTCGACGCCGCCCACAGCAGGGTCGCCAGCGGGGCGATCGCGGCCACCACAAACGCCTGCCGACCGAGCGTGCGGCCCATCGCGATGATGCCGATGCCGACGACGAGGTGGAGGACGAGGAGGAAGAACATTCGCGATGTAGAAGCGAGGCCGCGCGAGATCAAGCGAACTCGCGGATCACGTGACGTTAGGTCGCAGGGCAACGAGAGAGTGGAATGACCCCTCACTTTGGCGTTGTTACCGGTCGGTAGCTAACTTTCGAGCATGGGAAACATCCGCACCGTCGGGGTCATCGGGTCGGGGATCATGGGATCCGGACTCGCCGAAGTCGCTTCACGCGCCGAGTTCGAGGTCGTGGTGAGATCCCGCACGCAGGCCGGTGCCGATGCGGTGCTCCACGGTATCGAGACGGGCCTCACCAAGCAGGTGGCTCGCGAACGTCTGACCGAAGAGGACAAGGTGGCGATTCTCGGCCGCATCACGGTGACCGACGATCTGCACCAGTTGCGCGATTGTGATCTCGTCATCGAGAGCGTCGTCGAGGACATGGAGATCAAGCGCGATCTGTTCGAGAAGCTCGACCGCATCGTCAAGCCCGAGGCGATCATCGCCACCAACACCTCAACGCTCGCCGTGGTCGAGCTCGCTATGGTGACCGAGCGCCCGGACAAGGTGTGCGGCATCCACTTCTTCAATCCGGCGCCGATGATGCAACTCGTCGAGGTCATCCGCCCGCTCACCGCATCCGACGAAACGATCGCTGCAGCCGTCGAGTTCGCCACCACCTGCGGCAAAGACGCCGTCCAGGTACAGGACCGTGCCGGGTTCATCGTCAACGCGTTGCTCTTCCCCTACCTCAACAATGCGATCCGCATGTGGGAGCAGGGCACGGCGTCGATGGACGACATCGACACTGCGATGATGGGCGGGTGCAACTTCCCGATGGGTCCGTTCGCGCTGCTCGACCTCGTCGGCCTCGACACGTCGCTGGCGATCCTCGACGCGCTGTACGACGAATTCCGTGATCCGAACTACGCCGCGGCTCCGGTCCTGCGCCGGATGGTCGCCGCCGGCCAACTCGGCCGCAAGACCAAGCACGGCTTCCGCTCCTACTGAACAGCGCCGATCATCCAGACTGAGTCGGTGAGGCACGCGATCGATCCGCCGCCATCGCGCTACACGATGCCCGATCCGAGCGAGATCGAGCCGGGCGAGGACCTCGTTGCGGTCGGCGCCGATCTCGAACCGGGCACCCTGCTGGCCGCCTACCGGGCGGGGCTCTTCCCGATGCCGGTCGACCCTCGCCGACGGCGGTCGAAGATGGCGTGGTACTCGCCGGACCCTCGTGGGATCATCCCACTCGACGGGCTTCATGTGAGCCGATCATTGCGCAAGAGCATGCGCCACTTCGACGTGCGGATGAACACCCGCTTCACCGACGTCATGTGGGCCTGTGGCGACCCGAGTCGGCCCGGTCGTTGGATCACCTCGGCGATCGTCGAGGCCTACACCGAACTGTTCCGGCTGGGGTGGGGCCACTCGGTGGAGGTGTTCCTCGACGACGAGTTGGTCGGCGGCCTCTACGGGCTGCGCATCGAACGGTTCTTCGCCGGCGAGGCGATGTTCCACACCGCGACCGATGCGTCGAAGACGGCGCTGGTCGCCCTGGTGGATTGGTTGAACGACACCGGTGCCGAGCTGCTCGATGTGCAGTGGGTCACTGACCATCTCGCCACCCTCGGCGCCGTTGCGATTGCGCGCCCCGAGTACTTCGCCCTCCTGCACTCCGCAACCGCCCCGCGACCCGACCCCCACCGCCAAGAACACCCCCAAAATTCGGAGCCGGGATAGCGCTCAGCGCAAGGTTCGCTCCGAATTTCGGGGTTCGTGGGAAAAATGCATGGAGCGGGTGGTCCGCCACCACCCGCTCCGAGAGCATCGCCGGCCGAATCCGCCATTCGGCCGGCGGGGTTCCCGCCAAAGGGAAACCTCAATGGATCCGAACCGTCATCAGGGGGGAGAGACGATTCGTTCCGTTTTCCGTCCCGTTGGGGACGGTTGTTTCTTCGGACGGATGGTGAGCTGACTTGAGTACTTCTTCCCCGAGGCACAACACTGACGTCATGACGCGCACGAAAGACCGACCGTGGATGATGCGGACCTACTCGGGGCACTCGAGCGCCGAGGCATCCAACGAGCTCTACCGAACGAACCTCGCCAAGGGTCAGACGGGGCTGTCGATTGCGTTCGACCTGCCGACACAGACCGGATACGACCCCGACTCTGCGATGTCGAAGGGTGAGGTCGGCAAGGTCGGCGTGCCCGTCGCCCACCTCGGTCACATGCGCGCCCTGCTCGACCAGATCCCGCCGGGTCAGATGAACACCTCGATGACGATCAACGCCACAGCCGCCTGGGTGCTCGCGCTGTACGTCGCCAACGCCGAAGAGAGGGGTGTCGACGCATCCGAACTGCGGGGCACCACACAGAACGACATCGTCAAGGAGTACCTCTCGCGTGGCACCTACATCTTCCCGCCCGGACCGTCGCGGCGGCTGATCGTCGACATGGTCGCCTGGTGCACGCAGCACGCACCGTTGTGGAACCCGATGAACGTGTGCTCGTATCACCTCCAGGAAGCGGGCGCGACTCCCGAGCAGGAGATCGCGTACTCGATGGCGACGGCGATCGGCGTGCTCGACGCCGTGCGCGACTCGGGCCAGGTGTCACCCGAGCGGTTCAGCCAGGTGTTCGGGTCGATCTCGTTCTTCGTGAATGCCGGCATCCGATTCGTCGAGGAGGTCTGCAAGCTGCGGGCGATGACCGACATGTGGGAGCAGATCGGCCGTGAGCGCTACGGCGTGACCGACGACAAGGCGCTGCGCTTCCGCTACGGCGTCCAGGTGAACTCACTCGGGCTGACCGAGGCGCAGCCGGAGAACAATGTGCAGCGCATCGTACTCGAGATGCTCGCCGTCACCCTGTCGAAGCGGGCCCGCGCCCGTTCGGTGCAGCTGCCGGCGTGGAACGAGGCGCTGGGCCTCCCCCGCCCGTGGGATCAGCAGTGGTCGTTGCGGATGCAGCAGGTACTGGCATTCGAGACCGACCTCTTGGAGTACGACGACATCTTCGACGGCTCCAAAGTGATCGAGGGACGCACCGAGGAGCTGCGATCGGCTGCGCAGGCCGAGCTCGACGACGTGCTGGAGATGGGTGGCGCGTTCGAGGCGGTCGAGACGCTGAAGTCACGGCTCGTGACGTCGATGGCCGCACGTACGCGACGGATCGAGTCCGGTGAGCAGATCGTGGTCGGAGTCAACGACTTCGTCGAGGCCGCCGATTCGCCGCTCGGCGGTGACGGCGCGATCCTCATCGTCGATCCGGCGATCGAGCGCCGGCTGGTCGCCGATCTCGCCAAGTGGCGGTCGGCACGCGATCAGGCCTCGGTCGATGCCGCGCTCGACGAACTCCGCCGCGCTGCGGTCGACGGTGACAACCTGATGCCGCCGTCGATCCGACTGGCCAAGGCAGGCGGCACGACCGGCGAGTGGGGTGACGTCATGCGGTCGGTGTTCGGCGAGTACCGGGCGCCCACCGGCGTCAGCGGCGCCACCGGCTCCGCCCAAGGGCTGGGCGAGGTCGTCGAGTTCGTCAAGGCAATGGCGGGCGGGCCGCCGAAGTTCCTCGTGGCGAAGCCAGGCCTCGACGGCCACTCCAACGGCGCGGAGCAGATCGCCGTGGCGGCACGCGACTCCGGCATGGAGGTCGTCTACTCGGGCATCCGTTCGACACCGGAGCAGATCGCGGCGTCGGCGCGCGACGAGGACCCCGACGTGATCGGGTTGTCGATCCTGTCCGGCTCGCACCTCGACCTCGTTCCCGACGTGCTCGCTCACCTGAAGGCGATGGGAGTGGACGCGCCGGTGGTCGTGGGAGGCATCATCCCCGAGGAGGACCGGCCGCGACTCGCCTCCATGGGCATCGCTGCGGTGTACACCCCGAAGGACTTCCAACTCGCCAGGATCATGCGCGACGTGGCCGACCTCGCCGTCGTCCACCGCGCCACCTGACCCGTCCGCGGGCCCACACCCTCCCCGTCCTCAACCGCCGGGTTCGTGTGAGCGATCATCACAACCCCGAACCCTTTCGCTCACACAAACCGCAGCGCCACGATCTGTGTGAGCGATCATCACGAAAGTCAGGGTTGTCGCTCACACAAACCGCTAAGGAATGAGCTCAGAGGTACGGAGCGAGCGCACGTCGGGTGACCGCAACGACATCGTCAGGGTCCGAGACCACGTGGTCGTACGTGAACTGGTACGGGCTGAACCCATCGGCTACCAGCGCATTCATGCGTTCGGTGTCACGTCGGAGCTGCTCCTTCGTGTGATGCGAGTGGTATCCGAGCACCTCGACCACGACGGGCGTGCCTTCGAACCGGAAGTCGACCCGCACGAGATGATCCCCCGCCCGAGTCAGTACTGCCTGCGTCGTCGGGAGCGGCAAACAGGCGTCGGACAGCAACCGGAGATACA
>DASQFE010000061.1:0-7263 GCA_035633295.1 Ilumatobacteraceae bacterium
CTCCACATGAACGACAACATTCGTATTCCGATCGCCGAGGGCTTCGGAACCGCCGTCCTGGTCATCGGCGGTCCGGGTACCGCGATCTTCGCGACGGGCGCCTTCAACGAGGGCCTGAACGTCGGGGCGCTCGGCGTGTCGCTCGCATTCGGGTTCAGCCTGCTGTGCATGGCGTACTTGATTGGACGCATCTCCGGATGCCACGTCAACCCCGCGGTCACGATCGGCATGGTCATCGCGAAGAAGCTCGAGCCCGCCAAGTCGGTGCCGTACTTCGTGGCGCAGTTCATCGGCGGCATCGTCGGCGCCGGAATTCTGGCGCTCATTCTCAGTGGCACCGATGGATACTTGTCGGCCGCTCAGGACGCCGGTTTCGCCTCGAACGGCTATGGCACGCACTCGCCCGGCGGATTCGACCTGCTGTCGGTTGCGATCATCGAGATCGTCGTGACGGCCATCTTCGTGCTGATCGTGCTCGGCACCACGACCATCAAGGGCGTGCCGACGGGCTTCGGACCGATCGCCGCCGGACTCGGATTGGCCCTCGTCCACCTGATTTCGATCCCGGTGTCGAACACCTCGGTCAACCCGGCTCGTTCCTTGGCGACGGCAGTGTTCCAAGGCGACTGGGCGCTCGGCCAGGTGTGGGCCTTCATCGTGTTCCCGGCCATCGGTGCGCTGCTCGCCGGCGGGTTGTGGATGGTGCTCGGTGAACCGGATTCCGACGACAACGAGACCCTTTGATTCAGCTTTGAGGTCACCATCAGGGGCTGGGACCACATTTGGGTGGGATTTCCCGGCTCCTGATAACTTCTCGGTCCGATGTCGGTGTTCCTCCGCGATTACTTGACCGTTGTCTGGTTCGGCATTGCCGCGCTGGCGATCGGTGGCCTGCTGCTGGGTCTGGCGGCGCTCGTGCGCCCGTCGAAGCCCAACTACGACAAGGGCATCGCGTACGAGTCGGGCGTCGACCCCGTCGGCATCGGCTGGTCGCAGAGCCAGATCCGGTACTACGTCTTCGCCCTGCTGTTCGTGATCTTCGACGTGGAAGCTGTGTTCCTGTTTCCGTGGGCTGCCAACGTCGAGCGGTACGGCACCTTCGGTCTGATCGTCATGCTCGTCTTCATCGTGCTGTTGCTCGACGGCCTGGTGTACGCCTGGAAGCGAGGACTGCTCCGATGGGTCTAGTCGAAAGCGGCCGCATGCCGGCCCCGCTCACGAAGCTGTTCAACATGAGCCGCTCGTATTCGCTGTGGGTGTACCAGTGGGGCCTCGCCTGCTGTGCCATCGAAATGGGCGCGGCCTTCGGTTCGCCCCGCTACGACGTGATGCGCCTCGGTGTCATCCCGCTGCCCGCCAGCCCGCGCCAGGCTGACTTCGTGTGTATCTCCGGCACCGTCACCGACAAGATGGCACCCGCGATTCGCCGTCTGTGGGAGCAGATGCCCGAGCCGAAGTACGCGATTTCGATGGGCTCGTGCGCGAACTGCGGCGGCCCGTACTGGGACAGCTACTCGGTCACCAAGGGGATCGATCAGATCATCCCGATCGACGTGTACATCCCCGGTTGCCCGCCGCGGCCCGAGGCGCTGCTCGAAGGTGTCGTGCTGCTCCAGCAGCGCATCAAGAACGAGGACATGGCCGCCAAGTGGCGCGGCGACGAGGGGTTCACGTCGTTGCAGACCACCCGTGAGCGCGAGCGCGTCGCCAAGGCTCCTTCTGCCTCGGAGATCGTCGAGCCTGAACCCGAGCGCGAACCGATCGTGGTCGGCGGTGGACCCATTGAGTGACACCGGCACGACCGATACACAGGACGCACCGGCACTGCCGGGCGACGGCCTCCGCGAAGGCATCATCGACGACCTGCGCAGCCGAATCGGCGACGCCATTGTCGACACGCACATCTCGCCCAACGACGACCTGTGGATCCGTGTCCGCACCGATGCCTGGCGTGCCACAGCCGAGGCATTGAAGGCCGCCGGCTTCACGTGGTTCTCGTTCCTGTCCGGGCTCGACTGGATGCCGTCGCCGTACGGCAAGGGTGAAGACGACCCCACCGCTGAGCCTGTCGAGCCGAACACCGAGATTCGCCAGGGCGTCACCGGCGGCGACACCCGATTTCAGGTGTTCGCCCGCCTCGTCGACCTCGACCGCCACGTCGGCGTCACCATCAAGGCCGACGTCGCCGACGACCACCTCGCCGTCGACTCGTGGACCACAGTGTTCGCCGGCGCCAACTGGCACGAGCGTGAGTGCCACGAGATGTTCGGCATCGGCTTCAACGGACATCCCGACCTGCGCAACATGTACCTGCCCACCGACTTCGAGGGTTACCCGCTGCGTAAGGACTTCCCGCTCCTCGCCCGCATGATCAAGCCGTGGCCCGGCATCGTCGACGTTGAACCGATGCCCGATGTCACGGGTGGCGAGGAAAGCGCAGCGGGCGACGAGCCCGCCGCAGATGAGGACGCGTCATGACGGTGCTGTCCGATCGTCAGCAGTTGAGCTACATCGCCAGCCAGGCCGCCGACGCGCGCCTGAATGTCGAGCTCGAAACCGAGGGAATGACCCTCAACATCGGCCCGCAGCACCCCGCCACCCACGGCACCCTGCGCATCATCTGTCGCCTCGACGGCGAGCAGGTCATCTGGGCCGAGCCGTCGGCGGGCTACATGCATCGCGGCTACGAGAAGCTCACCGAGGTGCGCACGTTCCCGCAGGTCACGTCGCTGGTGAACCGCATCGATTGGCTCGGCAGCTTCGCCAACGAGGTGCCCTTCATCCTCGCCGCCGAGAAGCTGATGCAGATCGAGGCGCCGCCACGAGCGCAGGTCATCCGCACGATCCTGTTCGAACTGTCGCGAATCGCCAATGTGTCGTTGTTCCTCGGTGACCTCGGCGTGCAGATGGGCGCAATCACCCCGGTGTTCCTCGCCTTCCGTGACCGCGAGTACGTCCTCAACCTGATCGAGAGTGCAACCGGCGGCCGGTTCCACCCGAACTTCGACCGCATCGGCGGCCTCAAGGACGACCTGCCCGCCGGCTGGATCGACGAGACCCGCCAGGTCATGGTGAAGCTGCGCGAGTTCTGCGACATCATCGAAGACCTCCTGTTCGGCAACGAGATCTTCCAGAGTCGTATGCGTGGCATCGGGATCATCCCCGCCGACATCGCCAAGGACTACGGCCTGTCGGGAGCCAACCTGCGCGCCAGCGGCGTCGACTACGACCTGCGCCGCGACCAGCAGCTCCCCATGGCGTGGGACAAGGCCGACTTCAAGGTCTGGACCCATCCCGACGGCGACAGCTTCGCTCGCTGCTGGGTGCGTCTCCAGGAGACCCGCGAGTCGTGCAAGATCGTCGAGCAGTTGCTCGACCAGGTGCCAGCGGGCCCGATCATGACCAAGGTGCCGCGGATCATCAAGGTGCCCGAGGGCGAAGCCTGGGTCGAGACCGAGAACCCGCTCGGCGTGATGGGCTACTACGTCGTCTCGAAGGGCGATCTCGGACCGTTCCGAGTCAAGATCCGCTCCGCGAGCTTCAACAACATCTCGATCGTGCCGTGGGCGCTCAAGGGCGTCTACGTGCCCGACATCATCACGATCCTCGCCAGCCTCTACTTCATCCTGGGTGACATCGACCGATGATCCAGTTCGCCATCGAAGTCCCCTATTGGGGACAATCGCTGCTGCGCGTGCTCGGCGGCCTCGTCGCGGTCCTACTCCCCGCTGGTGCCATCGTCTATCTGTTCCTGTTCAAGATGATGTCGTTCATGCAGAGCCGTCTCGGCCCGATGGAAGCGGGCCCGTACGGATCGCTGCAGCTCGTTGCCGAGGTCGGCAAGTGGATGCAGAAGGAAGACCTCGCACCCGAGGCCGCCGACCATCGCATCTTCAAGATGGCCCCGCTCATCGTGCTGCTGTCGACGTTCCTGCTCGTCGTCATCGTGCCGTTCGGGCCCGACGCCTACTTCACCAACTTCTCCGTCGGTATCTTCCTCGGCCTCGCTGTTGCGTCGGTGAGCGTGCTCGGCATCCTCATCGCCGGTTGGGCGAGCGCCAACAAGTACTCACTCCTCGGCGGTCTTCGCGCGGCCGGCCAGCTCATTGCCTACGAGTTGCCGATGGTGCTCGCTGTGCTCGGTGTGGTCATCCAGGCCGGCTCGATGAACATGCAGGAGATCACCGTTGCCCAGAACACCGGGAGCTGGTTCGGCATCGGATGGTTCGGCAGCCCATTCATCGTCACCCAGTTCGTCGGGTTCCTGATCTTCATGATCGCCGTGCAGGCCGAACTCACCCAGGCCCCGTTCGACATGCCGATCGCCGAATCCGAGCTCGTGTCGGGCTACATGACGGAGTACTCGGGCTTCCGCTTCCTCATCTTCTTCATCGCCGAGTTCGCAACTGCCGGAGTGTTCGCCTTCATCGCGGCGGTGCTCTTCCTCGGTGGCTGGGGCATCCCGTTCAGCTGGTTCGGTTGGGAGAACATCGACCAGGTCCCCGACTGGATGAATCTGGTCGGCCCGCTGATCATGTTCACCAAGATGCTGGTCCTGACCTTCATCATCATGTGGGTCCGGTTCAGCTTCCCCCGTTTCCGTGAAGATCAACTGCAGACCTTCGCCTGGAAGGTGCTCATCCCGCTCGCCCTGTTGAACACGGCGATCACTGCGATTCTGAAGGTGGCGTTCTGATGCCCCCCAAGCCCAAGCTCCCCGGCCTGTTCAAGGGTCTCGGCATCACGTTCGGGATCCTCAAGGACACCGTCATCGACGGTGCGAACACCGTGCAGTACCCGCACGAGAAGGAAGCGCCGCCGATCCGCGCCCGTGGTGTCATTGCGCTCCACGAGGGCAACTGCACTGCGTGCATGCTCTGTGTTCGTTCATGCCCCGACTGGTGTATCTACATCGAGGGGCACAAGCAGCTCGCGCCGCCGCGCCGTGCCGGTGGCAAGCCGCGTCAGGTCAATCATCTCGACCGGTTCGACATCGATTACGCCCTGTGCATGTACTGCGGTATCTGTGTCGAGGTGTGCCCGTTCGACGCCCTCTTCTGGAGCCCCGAGTACGAATACTCCGAGCCGAAGATCGCTGACCTGCTCCACGACAAGGAGAAGCTCGGCGAGTGGATGGAGACCGTGCCCGAGGCGCCGGCGCTCGAAGCAGGGGCCCAGAAGAAATGAGTGTGACGTGAACGCACTCATCCTCGCCACCGACAACGTGAGCGTCGCTCAGAACGTGGCGTTCGGCATCATCGCCGCGGTGATGATCTTTGGTGCTCTGAGCGTGGTGACGACGAAGAACGTCGTGCACGCTGCGCTGTGGTTGGTGGTGGTGCTCGCCGGTGTCGCAGCTCAGTACATCCTCGCCGCCGCCGAATTCGTTGCCGTCTCGCAGGTGCTCGTGTACATCGGCGCCGTGATGGTGCTGTTCCTGTTCGGCATCATGCTCACGCGCGCCCAGATCGGCAAGGAAGCCGGCCTCAACAACAAGCAGTGGGCGCTTGGCATCCCGATCGCCCTCGTGCTGTTCGGTCTGCTCGCCTGGGTGATCGTCGACGCGTTCGGCGACGACGTGCTACCCGACCGTGGCCCCACCCCGACAGCGCTGCTGAGCGACCAGTTCCTGTCGATCTACCTGCTGCCCTTCCTCGCGATCTCGTTCGTCCTGCTCGCGGCCGCCATCGGCGCCATCGTCCTGGCCAGGAAGGACTGACCCGCGATGTTGGCTGTCAACTTCCTCCTGCTCGCAGCGGCCCTGTTCTGCATCGGCGTGTACGGCGTCATTGCTCGTCGCAACGCCGTCATGGTGCTGATGTCGATCGAGCTGATCCTCAATGCCGTCAGCTTGAACTTCGTAGCGTTCGCGCTCATGAGGGGCGCGGTCGATGGCCAGGTGTTCGCCCTCTACGTGATCGCCATCGCAGCTGCCGAAGTCGGCGTCGGGTTGGCAATGGTGCTCATGATCTATCGCAACCGCAGGACGATCGCCCTCGACGAACTCTCCGAGATGAAGGGCTGACATGCTTGCGTCTGAAGCTGTCGAGCTGAGTTCCGGGTGGTTCCTCGAGAACGTCTGGTTGATCGGGCTCATCCCCGTTGTCGCGTTTGCCGTCATCATCGCGGTCGGCAAGCACCTTCCGATGAAGGGCTCCGAGGTCGGGTTGCTGTCGATGTTCGCGTCGTTGGTGCTCGCCACCGGCGCAGCCATCCAGTGGGTGCAGCGCACCAACTCCGCGTCGGGCGGCGAGGAAGCGGCCGGCCTTCTCCAGGCGTTCGGACGCTCGATGCCGCGCGCGACCGAAGGTGAGGTCGAACCGTTCATCGAGCCGGTGGTCCACACGTGGGTGTGGTGGTCGAACGGACCGCTGGAGTTCGGTATCGGATCGAGCGCGGGCGGCCTGTCGGTGCTCCTCCTCTGGCTGGTCGCCTTCATTTCGCTCCTCGTGCAGGTGTTCAGCCTCGACTACGTCCGTGGCGACCGTCGCTACACCCACTTCTTCGCCGCCATCACGTTGTTCTCCGGTGGGATGCTCGTGATGCTCATGGCCCCCAACATGGTGCAGCTGATCCTCGGTTGGGAGATCATGGGCCTCACGTCGTTCATGCTCATCGGCCACTGGTGGGAGGAGGAGGCCAACAGCCGCGCCGCACTCAAGGCCTTCTTCACCGTTCGCGTCGGCGACGTCGGCTTGCTGGTCGGCACGGCGATCATCTTCTTCGGTGCCAATGCCTGGGCAGTCGACAACCTCGACAGCAACGGCTTCGACATTGCTGCGATCCAGGCGTGGGCACTCTCGGGCGAGACGAACAGCCTGCTGCTGTTCTGGGGTGCCGTCGCGCTCTTCATCGCATGCATCGGCAAGTCGGGCCAGTTCCCGCTGCATACATGGCTGCCCGACGCGATGGCCGGGCCGACCCCGGTGTCGTCGCTGCTGCACAGCTCGACCATGGTCGTCGCCGGCGTGTTCCTCGTCGCCCAGCTGTACCCGGTGTTCTGGCAGGCCTTCGACATCGGCCAGGGTGCGCTGACGTTCATTGCGATCATCGGAGCCATCACGATCGTGATCGCCGCGCTGCTCGCATTCGTGCAGGACGACATCAAGAAAGTGCTCGCCTACTCCACGGTGTCGCAGCTCGGCTACATGATGCTCGGCCTCGGTACCGGCGCCTGGCTGCCGGCGGTGTTCCACATCTTCACCCACGCCTTCTTCAAGTGTTGTCTGTTCCTCTGCGCAGGTTCCATCAGCCATTCAGGTT
>DASQFE010000062.1:0-3430 GCA_035633295.1 Ilumatobacteraceae bacterium
GACGCCAGGCGAGGAGGCGGCGCGCTACCTCGACGAGCTCCTGACAGTTGATCCATCCAAGCGCGGATGCTTTTCAACGCCGCGCACTTCAACGCCCATAATCGCTGGTGCATCACCCTGGACAGCGCCACACTGCGGCCCAACTCGTGCACCCGATAACACCGATGGACCGACGACTGCCGAACGCGCTCGGTGGTCGCGTTACGAGCTACCTGGTTGGCGGATACACCCGCTGCATCACGCCGGAAGTCGATCACGTTTGGCTCCGTACCGGTCAGTGATTATCGCTGAGGTGCGACGAGCCGATCGATCACTCAGCCGCTTTGGCCGATTTCTGATGTTCGTGGAGCTGTCGCCCCGCCGCGACTTTGCGCTGGTGGGGAACAGGGGGCGATCCGGGTTCAGTGTGGACGCGTGTGACCTCGTGTTCGACATCGTGGGCGGCGACACACTCGAACGATCCTTCCAGGTGGCGATACCGGGTGGCCGCGTGGTCTCGATCAAAGGCGACGCACCCCACGGGCTCGCCGAAGCCAACCACGTCGACTTCGAACACGTCTTCATGTCCCCGAACGGAGATCAGCTCGCGCAGATCGCCGCGCTCATCGAAGCCGGAACCGTGCAACCGATCATCGACAGCGAGTTCCCGCTCGTCGACGTCGCCAAGGCGTATCAACGAGCACGCTCCGGAGACGCAAACGGCAAAGTGATCGTTGCGATTCGTTGACACTGGTGCGAAGCGGACCGTCTGGCCGTCGATTCGTGTCGGTTCTGGGCGACACTGGGGCGATGTCGTCGCGTTCGGTCAGACCAGATGGAGAACATGCCGATCGCCAAGTCGACGTCTCCGAACCCGAGGACTCGGCGACGGGTGTGCCCGCGGTCATCTCGACGATCAAGCGCTCACTCGAACACATGGGGGCGAAACGGACGCTGAAAACGCTTGCCGTGATCAACCAGCCGTCGGGTTTCGACTGTCCCGGATGCGCCTGGCCTGAGCCCGAACCCCACGAGCGCAAGCGGATCGAGTTCTGCGAGAGCGGCGCCAAGGCAGTTGCCGAAGAGGCGACGACCGAACGCATCGGTCGAGAGTTCTTCGCATCACATTCCGTCGACGACCTCCGGACCCGATCAGACTTCTGGCTGGGCGCAGCCGGGCGGCTCACCGAACCGATGGTCAAGCGCCCCCGCGGGTCGCACTTCGAGCCGATCGGCTGGGACGCCGCCCTCGACCTCGTCGCCGATTCTCTGCGCTCGCTGCCAGACCCCGATCGCGCCGTGTTGTACACGTCGGGACGGTCGAGCAACGAGGCCGCGTTCGTCTACCAGTTGTTCGCGAAGTGCTTCGGAACGATGAACTTGCCCGACTGTTCGAACATGTGCCACGAGCCGACGAGTGAAGCACTGGACACCACGATCGGGATCGGCAAGGGATCGGTTCGGATGTCCGACTTCGCCCACGCCGACACGATCGTCCTCGCCGGTCAGAACCCGGGCACCAACCATCCGCGCATGCTCGCCACCTTGGAGGGAGCCAAGCAGAACGGCGCCCGGATCATCGCCATCAATCCACTCCCGGAGGCCGGCCTGCTCCGCTTCAAGAATCCGCAGACGCCGCGGGGACTCTCGGGCATCGGTACCGAGATCGCAGACCTCCACCTCCCGATCCGCCTCGGCGCCGACCACGCCCTCTTCCAACTGTGGAACAAGCGGCTGATCGACGACGGCATCGTCGACCAGCGCTTCATCGACGACCACACCAGCGGCTTCGAGAAGCTGCGCTCCCACATTGCGAGTCTCGACGAAGCGGCACTGCTGGCCCAGACCGGCTTGGCGCACGATTCCGTCGAGGACGCGTATCGGATGATCGCCAGCTCCAAGCGTCTGATCGTGTGCTGGGCGATGGGCATCACCCAGCACGTGAACGCGGTGGACACGATCCGTGAGATCGTCAACCTCGCACTCCTGGGCGGCCACATCGGTCGGCTCGGAGCCGGTGTGTGTCCCATTCGCGGGCACTCGAACGTCCAGGGCGACCGCACCATGGGTGTGTGGGAGAAGATCAAGCCGGACCTGCTCGAGGCGCTCGAGACCGAGTTCGGCGTGGTGCTGCCAGCCGACGACGGCCTCGACGTCGTGGATTCCATCCGCGCCTTCGAAGCAGGCACCGCCGAGGTGTTCATCGGACTCGGCGGGAACTTCCTGCGAGCCGCGCCCGACACCGACCGCACCGAGGCCGCGTTCGTCGGCGTGCCGCTGGTGGTGAATCTGTCCACCAAACTCAACCGGACGCACCTGGTCACTGACGAGACGTCTCTGATCCTGCCGGTGCTCGGTCGCACCGAAGTCGACCGGCAGCCATCGGGCGACCAGTTCGTCACCGTCGAGGACTCGATGGGCAAGGTGCACTCCTCGACGGGTGTGCTCCCGCCTCCGTCCGGCGAGGTCCGCAGCGAGGTCGCGGTCGTCACGTCGATCGCCGGTCGGGTGCTGGGCGCCGACCATCCCGTTCGATGGGGCGCGATGGGGGCCGACTACGACGTCATCCGTGACCACATTGCGCGCACCGTGGACGGCTTCAACGACTTCAACTCGCGGGTCCGCATCCCTGGCGGTTTCGAATTGCCGCACGGACCGCGCGACTCGCGGACGTTCGACACCGCCGACGCCAAGGCCCAGTTCACCGTGTCCACCGCGGTCACCCCCACCCCCGATCATGACGAACTGATCCTGCAGACGCTGCGCTCCCACGATCAGTACAACACGACGATCTACGGCCACGACGACCGCTACCGCGGCCTCTCGGGCGATCGCCACGTCGTGATGCTGAACACCGCCGACATCGAGCGATTCGGGCTGCAACCTGGAGATCGCGTCGACATCGTCACCGTTGCCGCCGGACCCGAACGGCGCGCCCGCGGTTTCCAAGTCGTGCCATACCCCACCCCCAAGGGCACCGCAGCGGCCTACTACCCCGAAACGAACGTTCTCGTCCCGCTCGACCACCACGGCCAACGCGCCCAGACCCCTGGCTACAAATCCATCCGCATCCGCATCGAACCTTCGACCCCGACGGCACCTGCGCGGTGAGCGAGGTCGGCGCCGGCCGCCGGAAACGCTGAACATCTCATTGGATTTCTGCGGCGGGCGACGTCGCGTCGGCGCTATGGTGACGTTGCGCCCTTGACCCCGGCATCGTCATTTCGTATGTCGCCTCAGACCACGGTGACTTGGTGTTGTCAAAGGATGACACGATGTGCAACGGCGAACACCGGCCGCTGTTTCCGCCACGAGTTGTGGCCACGGTGGCGTGACGCCCCCCGACGATCACCATCGCCAGATACTTGACTCGTTGCGCACCATTGATGGCGGCCCGATCGCGACGGGTCGGTTGTGTGAGGTCTGTCGAGACGTCACGGCCACGACCGGC
>DASQFE010000063.1:0-7773 GCA_035633295.1 Ilumatobacteraceae bacterium
TCGTCGCCGGGCCCGACCTCGACGGGCACGGGTTCGCCGGTCACCATCGATGCATCGACGGCCGAATGCCCTTCGACGACCACCCCGTCGGTCGCGATCTTCTCCCCCGGACGAACGACGAACTGCATGCCGGGCGTCAACGAGTCGATCGACACCTCGGTCCCGTCGACGAGGCGTGCACTGCGCACACCCAGATCGGCGAGCGCTCGCAGCGCATCACCCGAGCGCCGCTTGGCCCTGATCTCCAGCCACTTGCCGATGAGGATCAGCGCAATGATGACCGTTGCCGTCTCGTAGTAGACGTGGGCGCTGTCGCTGCTCATTCCCTGCATCGACTGAGCCATTGCCGATTCGTCACCGATCCCGCCGAGCAGCACCACGGTCGACCAGGTCCATGCCGACAGCGTTCCCATCGACACGAGCGTGTCCATGGTGGTGGTGGCGTGGCGCAGGTTCATCCACGCGGCGCGATGGAATCCCCATCCGCACCAGAACACGACCGGCGTTGCGAGGATCGCCGCGACCCATTCCCAACCGTCGAACATCAGTGGCGGCACCATCGAGATGGCAACGACCGGGATACCCAGGATGAGCGCGACGATCCATCGGCGCCGAAGATCGGCCTCACGGCGTTGTTCGGCCTCGTCATGATCAGCCGTCACTGGCGCCTCGTATCCGAGACGTTCGATGGCGGCGCGGAGTTGATCGTCTTCGACCGTGGCGTCGTGCATCACGGTGGCGCGGCCGTTTGCGAAGTTGACCCGCACGTCGCTGACACCGTCGAGCTTGGTCAGCGTGCGCTGGATGCGGTTCGCGCACGCGGCGCACGTCATCCCTTCGACGGCGATGTCGGAGCGTGCTGGTGCGTCACCCATCACTTCGGCCCGCCTGCGATCACCTGGCAACGATGGGGATCAGTGCAGTTCGCTGGGTCCAATCCGCGCGCCCGTCCGACGAGGTCGAGCAGGTCGGTGCGCGCCACCTCGAGCCTCGCAATCTGCTCGTCGATCTCGGCGAGATGTCGATCGAGCAACGCCATCGTATGACCGCAACTCCGCGCCCCTGCGTCCTTCAGTTCGAGCACTGACTGGATCTCCGCCAGCGACAGGCCCGACAATTGCGCATCACGGATGAATCGGAGACGCTCGACCGCATCGTCGCCGTACTCGCGGTACCCCGACGGGATCCGCAACGGCTCGGCCAGCAGATGGATCGACTCGTAGTACCGAATCGTCTTGGTGGTCACCCCGGCGTGTTGGGCGAGCGTCCCGATGCGCATGTGGTCATACTACCGAACATTCCATCCGGCTGGATGGTTCGTCAGTAGACCTGGGGGATCGAATTGAGCTGGTCGAGCGGTGGCCGTTCGTATCCCTCGTCGGGACGCACGTCGGGCAACTTCACCTTCGGATACGACACCTTCTCGTGGGGCACCAACGACAACAGATGACTGATCGTGTTCAGCCGGGCACGACGCTTGTCGTCACCGTCGACCTCCCACCACAGCGCCTCGGGAATCGAGGTGTGCTCCACCATGATGTCCTTCGCACGCGAGTACTCGTTCCACTTGGTCTGCGATCGGGCATCGATGTCGGAGAACTTCCATCGTTTGGCCGGATCGGTGAGCCGCTCCTCGAACCGCTTCGTCTGCACCTCGTTCGACACCGAGAACCAGTACTTGACGATCTGGACACCGGACCGCACGAGCATCCGTTCGAACTCGGGAACCGATCGGATGAACTCCCAGTACTCGGTGTCGCTGCAGAATCCCAGCACGTGCTCGACCCCGGCGCGGTTGTACCAGGACCGATCGAACACGACCATCTCACCCGCTGCCGGCAAGTGGGCCACGTACCGTTGGAAGTACCACTCCGTGCTTTCACGCTCGCTCGGTTTCGGCAACGCCACGACCCGACACGAACGTGGGTTCAAGGGTCCGGTGAGACGGCTGATCGTGCTCCCCTTGCCGGCGGCGTCCCGGCCCTCGAAGATCACGACGAGGCGGTGACCACTGTGTCGGATCCACTCGAGCATCTGGACGAGTTCGAGCTGTAGCCGCTCCAGTTCACTCTCGTAGGTTCGGCGATCGAGCTTTCCGGTGCAGGTCATCCAGGATCGACGTTAGTCACGCAACGCTGGAGGTGTTGTCACCCGGCGTCGTCGCTCAGCCGCAGTGCCCGAGCGAGCAACGATCGGCCGTCGACATCGTGAGCGGCGGTGCCGGGATCGTGGAGAACGTCGGGCGGTAGACCTCGCTCGCGATGCCGTCCCAGCGGTTGTGCGACAACCCGAAAACGAGACGCGCCGGATCGGGCGACGGGATCCAACTGGCGAAGTAAGTATTGCAATCGACAGCGCATTTCGGAATGGCTGCAACATCGGCGACGATGCTGAACGGCCCAGTGGCCCGATTCGCACGTTCGACGAGGATCCGGTCGCCCCACCAGTCACCGACCTTGGTGATGGCCATCCAACTGTTGTTCACGCGCACGATCTGAGTGGCGTTCACGATGCGTCCAGCGGTCTCGATCACCGGGACCGCCGCCGTCGGATCCGGTCGCCAACCCGAACCGGTCCAATACGTCGGTGGGGCGAGCAGTTGCCCGCGCGGAACGCGGGCGACTGTCACGACGCTCGAGCACTTCCGATCGTGGGCGTACACGTAGATGTACGGGTCGTAGCCGAACTGACGATGGCACTGCGCATACAGGTAGGTCCACGTGCTGTCCGATTCGATCGACCAGCCGTACAGCGCCGCACTCGCGTTCGCCGGCGCGGCGTACACCTCGACCTCGAGGCTGTCGATGTCGACGCCGGCCACCACCGTGGAGATCGGCTCGACCAGCGACAGGTACCCCGGACCGCGCTCGACCATCTCCGCCATGAACACGTACACCCGGCCGTCGGTGCCCATCTCGGCTCCGAGCGGCCAGTACCAGTGGGAGAACTTCGTCGTGTTCGAGGAGAACAGCCACGGCTGCGGGTCGGCTGCCGTCCCGCTCATCAAGACGGTGAAGCAGTTGGCGCGCTGGATCATCCCGATGTTGTGCACCAGCGTCGTGGAGCCGTCCGGCCGGCGGACCTCGGCGTCCTGAAACGTCCAGAGCACTGATCCATTCGACAGCGGCGTGGCTCGTTGGTAATCGGCGCCGACGACCCCACCGGGTTCGGTCGAAAAGAGCCGGCCGAGCTGATCGGGCGTCACCTGATCGAGGCAGACCGTTCCCGCTGTGTAGGTTCCGGCCGCGTCGACCCTCGTTGGCCGGGAGGTCTCTCTGAGCCCGACGCCGAGAAGCACGGCAACGACGAGCAGGAGTGCGGCCGATCGGCGCATACACACAGTGTTCCACGGTTCGTTGGCCCGGTCGACCGCGGGCCCCGACGTCACAGCCTGCGGATGTCGGGATTGAACGACCGGGGACCGCGCCGGGGGACAGCAATACCCACCGTGAACAGCAGTCGGATGACTCGCTGGCGATGCCCCGCCCACGGTGCGAGATGTCGACCCATCAACTCATCGCCACCCTCATCCGGCGCGACACGAGTCGCGTCGCCCGTGAAGGCGTAGTTGACCATCGTCGGCAGACCGAAGTCGCGCAGCACGATCGTGTCGGGGTCACCGTGACTTGCAGTGATCACCGATGTCGCCGTCCACGCGCCCATGCCGGGCAGCGCCGTGAGTCGTGTGAGCGCATCGGGAGCGTTCATCGTTGCTGCCTCCTCCAATCGGTTGGCTCGCTTGGCGGCGAGCAGAATGGCGTCCGCACGCCGGCGGTCGACATTGAATCGGTGGAGATCGACGTACGACTTCGACGCGACGGCCTCGGGTGTCGGGGGCAGTCGGAGATCGCACGGGCCCGGGGCCGGCTCGCCCCACTCGTACACGATCCGAACCCAACTCTTCAGGGCCTCGTCGGTGGTCACTCGTTGGCCGAGCAGTACCAACAGCAGTTCCTGCCAGATCACGCCGGACGCAGCGAGGCGGAGGCCGGGATGGCGCCGCCACCATTCGGCGACCCGGGCGTTGTGTGTCGGGTCGAAGCCGCCGATGTCGTCGTGCAGACCCACCCAGTGAGGCGCCCGATCGAGCAGCCAGTCGGCGCCGCTCCCCCAGGCCTCGGCGGCCGTGTGGCCCGAGCCGTCCCAGGTGAGCTGCATCGTGCCCGAACCGTGGGGTGTGAGCACCGCCTTGGTGAAGCTGTTGGCCGTCCACCGAGTGGTCGGGTCACGCGGGTACGTGCCGATGGGCTTCATCGTGGCGCGCAGGTCGATGTCGCTCGTCTCGAGCGTGCGACGCGCCGTCACGATGCCGGCCGTCGTTCAGGCGCCCACGAGCGTGCGCCAGTCGGTCGGATACGCGTCGGCGACCTGGGCCGGCGTCATCCGTAGCGTCGACTCGGGGGGCATGTCGGCAACGACACGACCCTCGGTGTAGTGGTGAACCACCAAACGCAGGCCCTCGAAGAGGGGCATCCGGAGCTCGACGAGTTCGGCCGGTGGCGCAGTGTCGTAGAAACCCCAGATCGTGAACGCGATCGTGAGGTCGTGGACAACCGGCGCACGCGAGAAGACCGACGCTCGACGCAGTGCAACACCGAGGCAGCCGTGGATGACGTCGTCGGCGTTCTCACCCGGTTGCAGCTGCAGCCTGGGGCGAAGTTGGGCAGCGATGTGCAGCGCAAAGCCCTGGTCGGGTCCTTGAGCGCCCAGCCGCGGGCCATCGGGCTGGAATCCGTCGATCTCGCCCGGACGGTCGGGGGTCCACGACTCGGGCACGTGGTCGGGAGACTCGTAGTACCGAGGTCGATCGGTCGGTGGAACCGGGCTGAATCTGGGAACGGCCATCAGTGTCTTTCTAGCAGGGGATTTTCGACCGGTTCAGTCTGCGTCGCGAAGCGACCGGTGGAGCAAGCCATAGACGAGGCTGTCCTCGAGCGCATGCCACGAAGCCTCGATGATGTTCGGGCTGACGCCGATCGTGGTCCAATCACGAGTGCCGTCGGTGGCCGACAACAACACGCGGGTGGTCGACCCGGTTGCGCTGGCGCCGTCGAGAATCCGGACCTTGTAGTCGGTGAGGTGGATGTCGGCGAGTTGAGGCAGCACCGTCCCGACGGCCTTGCGCAGTGCCGTATCGATGGCGTTGACCGGGCCGTTGCCCTCGGCAACCCACACTCGTCGCTCGGCGTCGTCCCCGCTGCCGACCCACACCTTGACGGTGGCCTCGGTGGTGAACTCTCCGCCACGGAGTTCGTCGGTGATCACGCGCATCGACTCCACGCGGAAGAACTCGGGTACTTGGCCCGCGGCCCGACGCATGAGCAGTTCGAGCGACGCATCAGCCGCTTCGAAGTGGTAGCCCTCGTGTTCGAGTCGCTTCAGATCGTCGACAACCTCGTTGATCTGTGCGCCGTCGAGTTCGATGCCGATCTCGTCGGCCTTCATCTGGATCGTTGCGCGCCCCGCCATCTCCGACACGACGAACCGCGTGCCGTTGCCGACGAGTTCGGGGTTGACGTGTTCGTAGGCGTCCTTCGCCCGCACGATCGCCGACACGTGGAGCCCGGCCTTGTGGGCGAACGCCGACGACCCGACGTACGGAGCCTGCGGGTTCACCGCCCGGTTGAGGGTCTCCGCGACGTGATGGCTCACCGACGTGAGTCGCTCGATGCGACCCTCGGGTAGACACTGGTAGCCGAGCTTGAGCTGCAGGTTCGGGATGACCGTCGTGAGGTTGGTGTTGCCCGTGCGCTCGCCCAGGCCGTTGAGCGTGCCCTGCACGTGGCCGGCGCCGGCCTCGACCGCCGCCATCGAGTTGGCCACGGCACAACCAGTGTCGTCGTGACAGTGGATGCCGATGATTGCGTCGGCGCCGATGTGAGCTTTGACGTCGGCGACAATTCGACCGACCTCGCTCGGCAGGGTGCCGCCATTGGTGTCGCACAGCACGAGATGCGAGGCGCCGTTGACGACTGCAGCTTCGAGTGCGCGGAGCGAGAACTCGGGATTGTCCTTGTAGCCGTCGAAGAAGTGCTCGAGGTCGACGAGCACCATGCGGCCCTCGCCACGGAGGTACTTCACCGAGTCGGCGATCATCGCCGCGCCCTCGTCGAGCGTGGTCTGGAGCGCCTCGACGACCTGATACTCGGAGCTCTTGGCCACGATGCACACCGCTGCGGTGTTCGCCTCGATCAGGTTGCGCAGCGTGGCGTCGTCGTCGACCTTGCCGCGCGGACGTCGCGTCGAGCCGAACGCCACGAGCGTCGATGTGGAGAGGTGCAGTTCGTTCTGGGCGCGGGCGAAGAACTCGATGTCCTTCGGGTTGGCGCCTGGCCAGCCGCCCTCGATGAAGTGCACGCCGAGCAGGTCGAGCTGCTCAGCGATGCGCAACTTGTCGTCGACCGTTGCCGAGACACCCTCCACCTGGAGGCCGTCGCGCAGCGTCGTGTCGAAGACTTCGACATGTCGCCGGGCGCCGGGCAGCCCGGTGCTGTCGAGTTGGGTGCTGTCACTCATGGAAGTGCTCCCGAGAAATGAAAGAGCCGCCCGGAGGGCGGCTTGACGAACACGTGGGGGCCCACGTGTTCTAGGAAATGATGATGATGGCGGCGAGTTCGTGACGCATCACCGTCCATTGAACCCGTCTCGCGGGCCGATATCAACTTCTGTCGGTTCAGGTGCTGAGTGCGTCGGCGACGATGGCACCGAACGACGCAAGGTCTGCCCGGGTCGTGGCGGCGTCGCCGTGCAGTTCGAACTGCATGATCAGGCCGTCGATGCCGGCCACCAGGAGACGACCGGCGCGCTCGAAACCGATCGACGGTTCGGCCTCGGGACCCAACTCCGCCTCACGCCGCAGGAGGCGTTCGGCAAAGCCATTCCAGCGTTCGGTCTGTTCACGGGTCCAGGGATCGTTCGCAGGCGCGAGGTCTCCCATGACGATCGCGAATCGGGGATCATCGAGCAGCCCGCCCACAGCGCGACACAGATCGTTGGCTGCCGCCTTGATGCCGATTCCGGGAGTGACACCCTCTTGGAGTTCGGCGAGCAGGTCGGTGATGACCTGCTCGAACGCAGCGCGGACGATCTCGTCCTTCGACCCGAACGTGTAGTGGATGCTGGCCAGT
Organism: Ilumatobacteraceae bacterium; assembly: GCA_035633295.1. Lineage (GTDB taxonomy): Bacteria > Actinomycetota > Acidimicrobiia > Acidimicrobiales > Ilumatobacteraceae > Sva-07. The sequence continues at coordinate 7,128 of DASQFE010000063.1, forward strand.
GGGGCGCCGGCTTCGGTGGCGATGGCACGGGTGGTGACCTGTCCGATCCCGTCGCGCTGCAGCACCCGGATCGCAGCCTCGATCAGCTGCTGGCGACGGTCGACCTGCGACATGTAGGTCATGACAACACCTTACCGATCGGAACTTGGTCATTCGACCTTGTCATGCGACCAACTCTTGGGTATGTTGGTCGCATGACCAACACGGACCGTTCGCTTCGTGCACCGGACGAGGCCGAGACACTTCACGACACGACGCCGGGAATGACCTGGGCGGAGCGGCGCCAGCTCCTGCCGCTCGCCGGGGCCGAGTTCGCCGTGCTCCTCGGTGGCCAAGCCTGGTTCGTGGCATTGACCTGGATCCTGATCGAGCGCGGCGAGTCGGGCTCGACCATCGGGTTCGTGCTCATGATCGGCGCAATCCCCCGGGCCATCCTGATGCTGCTGGGTGGAGCGGTCACCGACCGGTACCGACCCGCCATCGTCCTGCGGTTGGCGACTGCCGCAATGGCTGGACTGATCGGCATTGCGGCAGTGCTCCAGATCAGCGGGGAGATTCCGATCTGGCAGCTGGCGCTCCTGGCGGGGTTGTTCGGCGCCACTGACGCGTTCTTCTACCCGGCCGTCGGCGGCCTCATCCCTCTGAT
>DASQFE010000064.1:0-6044 GCA_035633295.1 Ilumatobacteraceae bacterium
CACGGTGCTGATGCGAACGAGTCCCCGCTCGATCCGCTCCGCCCACGCCGCTGCGTCGGCTGCGAGATGGAGCCGGCCGATCGCCGACTTGTCGATCAGCCAGATCGTGGTCACGACCAGGCGTCGGACATGACGCCAGGATCATCGAGGTCCGCCGTCAGCGACGCAAACCGCGCCAGTGCGTCGAGCGTCACCGGACCCGACGATTCGAACCGTTCACGTTCGAGTGCTCTGCGGAGGTACGCGGTTCGAGACAGTCCGAGCCGCTTGGCCTTGGCGTCGATCGCGACCAGGACCTCGTCGGATACATCGCGAATCAGGATGTCAGTCACGTTGCCCTCCTTGTCGATATCATACGATATCACCCACGATCGGCTCTCCCGAGTCGGTCATCGGCGGTGAGGTACGGATAGTCCTCGAGAATCCCGTCCTCGCCGGCTTCCGCTGCGAGTAGCGAAAGAACGTCGGCAACCCTCATGCGGGTGCCGCGCACTACGGGACGGCCGTGGACCACCTCGGGATCGATCACAATCCGCTCCAGCAGCGACATGCTCGCAGCCTTTGATCGTGTGTTCAGCACCAGCCCATCGAGCCAATCAAACATTCGTACGGTGTCGGCGATGAGTGACACCATCATTGGAGGGGCCGAAGGCCGTCGGGAAGACCGAGACCGCCATCCGTCGAGCAGCGACGACCGCGCATCGCGAGAGCTGATTTCGCCGAGCAGTATGCGGCAGGCGCCTCATCGGGGCCTGATTGTTGCGCGTGTTCGACGGTGTGGTGCGGGATTCTGCGTTCGTGTTCTGTGCTGGTTTCCGTGGTAACACGCAGTTCTCTCAGTGTGGCTAGACTCTGGCAGTCAAAAGCGCCATAATTGGGAGATGGAAGCAGGCGTCCGAGAGTTTCGAGACCACCTCAGCCGATACCTCAGCATCGTGCGAGACGGCAACGAGGTCACCGTCACTGATCACGGCAAAGCCGTTGCGCGCTTGGTGCCACTTGATCAGCCGCGGGTCATCGATCGGCTCGTGAGCGCAGGGCTGATCTCTCCCGCAGCACGACGCAAGCAGCGACGGGGCACTCCGCGAGTCAGCGCGAGCGCCACGGTCAGCGACCTCGTCGCCGACCAACGCCGGTGATTGCGTACTTCGACACCTCCGCACTCGTCCCCCTCCTCATCGCGGAGCCATCCTCGCCGACGTGCAGCCAACTGTGGAATGAGGCGACGCGCGTGATCAGTTCCCGACTCGCCTACCCCGAAGCGCGAGCCGCCCTCGCCCAGGCCGAACGGATGCAGCGCCTCACCGCCCCGGAACTGCGCACAGCCGTGGAGGACTTGAACTCCCTCGTCGAGGAGATCGACTACCTCGAGGTGACAGCCAGTCTTGCGCTGTCCGCTGGGCAGCTCGCCGAGACCCACGCATTGAGAGGTTACGACGCCGTCCACCTCGCATCAGCGAATGTCGCAAACGACGCCGAACTCGTCCTGGTCACCGGCGACCAGCACCTCGGATCAGCGGCCGCACAGATCGGAATCTCCGTCGCTTTGACCAATGGATGACCGAGAGGGGCGAGAGGCCAGCGGAATTCTGTTGCACTGCACTCGGGCGTGACTGTCAGATTTACTGCGTGAGGTGGACGTCGTAGGTGAATGATGCTGCAGAACGACACGCTCCCACCAACGGCCCCGTCGCCGTCCCAAGTGCGAACAAGGTCTTCACCGTCGTCTTGGTATGCAAGGCACAGGTAACTCTTCGTATATAGTGGCGAGCGCGTTCAGGATATACGGAGGATTCGTGACCAAGACACTGATCGACATCGACGACGAAGCATTGAAGCTTGCCCAACGCGCCCTCGGAACGACCACCAAGAAAGACACGATCAACCAAGCTCTGAATGCTGTCGCCGCCCTCAGCGCCCGTCGACGGGACCTCGAGCGCTTCGCAGCCGATGCCCACGTCGACCTCCGCAATACCGACATCATGTCGAATGCATGGCTGCGTTAGCGCAGTACCTCGCTGACAAGAGTGCACTCGCCCGCCTCCACCTCTCTGAGGTCAACGTCGCCGTTGCGCCGCTCATCGAGGCTGGTCTGATCGCGACCTGCGCGGTGACCGAGTTCGAGGTTCTTTGGTCGACGCGCTCGCCAGGGGAGTACGACACCGTCGCTACCGACCGCGCTGTTGGCTACGAATGGCTGGCGACCGAGGACATCGACTGGCGGCGAGCGCTCGAGGTTCAACGGCAACTTTGGGCGACGGGCCGGATGCGAACCGTCCCACTTCCCGATCTCCTCATCGCCGCCGTTGCCGAACGACACCGCGTGACGGTGTTGCACTACGACAGCGACTACGACACGATCGCTGATGTCACCGGCCAGCCGACGCGGTGGGTCGTCAGCCGAGGCTCAGTCGCCTGAACGCCGGTCCACCCCGTTGGGCAAGTCGGCGAAGTCCTCGTCCTCGGTAGCTCCCGCGGCCGGTGTCGGAGGGGTGAGTCACACCATCACCCCACGACGGAATTGAGCGACTTCCGGCGTAAGAGCGACCTCAGCAGCGGATCCGACGACGGACGCGGCGCTCCACTGAGTTCCTGAGCTTCCGCGGACGCGCCCCGTCGCCGCTCTTGGTCAGAGTCCGAGCAAGTCGGCGATGAGTTCTCGGATCTGTTGGAGCGTCACGGGCCCGACGTTCGTGTCCGCCGTGTCGACGATGCGATCGACGCTGATCGTCGTGGGGAGATGCGTCTGAGCGACACCGAACGAGGCGATGTCGACCTCGCTCAACCATCCTCGCTTGACCGTCGTGCAGGGGACGACCACGATTGCGTGTTGCCGGAACTCCAGTACATCGTCGGACGTGACGACGATCGCCGGTCGGATGAACCCGGGCTCACCACGTGCGGGGGTGCCGAAGTCGCAGCGGACGATGTCACCGGCTCGCATCAGCGACGTCGCTTGCCGACGCGTCCAGTACGGCCACGTCGTCGTCATCGAGCGGAGCGCTGGACAGCTGAGCACCGATGATGCGACGACGTTCCCGTCGGATCAGCTTGTCGACCTGTGCGTCGAGCGTGAGCCCGTCGCGATCCGCGAGCTGCCGCAGCGCATCACGGGTCCGGACCGAGACCTTGATGGTAGTCGATTCAGGCATACCTGTGAGTATACCCTTCTTGGTCCCACCGGCGGACGCTCGCTGAGCGCCACCCAGCCTTCTCGTGAACTCGTTCAGCAACTGTTCGCGCATGAGTTCACGAGAACGGCGATCGCTGGTGTCGGAGGGGGGACTTGAACTCCGGTATCTGGACATTACGTCGAATACCGTCTCGTCGCATCAAGCCTGGTCAGGACAGGTTTTCAGACCTATGTGATGTCGACTGGTGCTGTCTGATTCCCGCTAGTTTCGTCCAGTTCGCGGACATTCTGCTGACAAATTGCTGACAAGCGACACCTCGTCTGAGCGCCCCAGCCGGCCGCCATCAGGCGGAGGTGCGATCGAGCAGATGACGGTTCTTCGCCACCGAGCCCGGCAGGATCGAGAAGTGGATCTGACCGTCATCGTCCACTGCGACGATCCGGACGACCGCCATCGCCGATTCGTTGCCAGCGAGCAGCATTGCTCCGACCCGACCTCGGGCGGCATCTCGGGCGTCGGACAGCGTCGACCAGCCGAGGCCGTCATCGTCCTCGGCGTTGAGATCTGCGATCACATCGAGTTCGAGTCGCTCTTTGGCCATCCGCCTACTCCGTTGCCTTTGGGTGACCAACGCTGACATCTGTCATCCACACGGTTTGGCGGTCATCGTCGACGCAGTACCAGATCCGCCCACCGGCAGTTACCTCGTATTGCCACTGCTCCAACTCGACGCCGTTGACGGCACGTTCGCCCAGCGAGCCCCGGAGACGATGCTGCCTCGTGTCCGTGTGCCGCGGCTCGCTCGTGATTCGCTCCCAAGCGGTGCGGGCGTTGGACGCAGCCGCCGAGCAGATCTGCTCCCACCCCTTCACAGCGTCATTAGTTGCGAATCGGAAGTCCCAGTCGCCCTTGGCCGGTGGTGGGGCCACACGTTCCTTGCGCTTCGCCATTCACCTACTCCGGAGCCGACACTGCGTCACCATCGGCATCGATCGAGCGACGGAGACGCCGGGCTAGGCGCGGATCTGCGTGGATCTCGGCTGTTGCCTTCCACTCGCGGAGCAGTTGACCAACAGGTGCGTAGTTCTCGAGACCGGCAACCGCCATCAACGTCGTCGTCAACTCGTCGACGAAAGCACGTCGGTCGCCCTTCGGGAGCAACGTCGCCCACGGAAACACGTCGGCAACCGTCTGCTCCAAGCCGCCTGGACTGTGCACCATCATGTTGCGCAGCAGCCGAGCCAGCGCCTCGAATGCCTCGGACCGTTCGTCATCTCGATCAGCTTCGCTCAGTCTCAGCGACGGCGCGTTTCGGCGACGCAGCACCACGTCGTGATCCGCGAGCTCCGCGACGACATCATTCGGCTGACGCAGGAACTCAGAGAACGGTCGCTCGATCACTCGCATGTCGGCATGATATCTGAACTACATCAGAAGTCAATCCAAACCCGTAGCGCGTCGGGGCCGGTCTCGAAGTGATTGATCGACGCCGACCCACCGACCTCGGCAACAGGTTGGTGCTCTCGATTATCGATGTGCTCGATGCCGCAACGCGCTGCGCGGGCGAGACGCTTCGAGTTTGTCGACGGTCCGTCTCCGCCGATTATGCAGTGCTCGGCTTGGGCCGATATGAGCGGGTGGTTCGCGCCGATGGACCAGATTACGAGGCGGAGTTATGTGGTGCTGCCACGATCCTCGAACTGGGCGGGCGTCATGACTGGCGGGCGTTGTTCCTCCCATTCCAAGAGGTCCTTGTCGCCCGAGACGATGGTGTCGACATCGTGAGCTCTCGCAAGTCCGATGAGGTAGTCGTCGTTCGGGTCACGTGTCTCGGTCTGAATTTCGTCGGGGTCGTTGACGAGTTCGACGACCGCCTCGATCGTGTCAACGAACAGCGTCGCGTTCTCGAGACTGATCCGCGTGCGCAGACGAGCACGAGTCGTGAGGACCTCGCGAATCTCGCCGAGAAGTTTGGGGCACATCACGACCTCGAACTCCGCGCTACCACCCAGCCACGACTCGATGATTCGATGAGACGCACCGCGCCGTATGGCAGCGGACACGAACACGTTCGCATCGATGACGACCAGCACGACTGAGTTGACCGGTCAACTCGTCGCGCGGCGGCGACGTACTGCTCGTACCTCATCGACCGCGAGTTCGAGCGCGTCGTCGTCGTCGAGCGTGCTGCTGGCTTCCACGTTGGCGGCCAAGGCTTGTCGTGTCCTGCAACGCTGAGCCGTGCTGAAGCGCAGCGTTGAGCCTGGAGTTCGGCGCGAGGTCGCTAGCTCTTCAGTGCGAACGTGTGCAGGTACGCCCACGCATTGCCCTCGCGGCCCACCACTTCCAAGCCAACTGCTCGAGCGTACGCATCGATCTGGCGTGAGGTGACGTACTCGGGTTCGAACAGCTCCTCACCGATCACGATTCGTCCGCCCGGTTTCAGGGCTCGTTTGCACGCCTCGAGCGCCAACAACGGCTCGGGGATTTCTGGGAGGACGGAGATCAGCACGATCACGTCCGCCACGCTGTCCAACCCGAGATCCCGGACATCACCGACCAGATACTCGATGCTGCCGAGGTCTGACAATTTCGCCTTGGTCTGAGCGACGTAGCGCGGCTCGAGGTCGTGCGCGATCAGCTTCGCGCAGCGCGCCGCGAGTGAGCGAGTGAACAACCCAGACCCGCAGCCGATCTCCAGCACCGTGTCGGTGGGCCTGATCCCGCATTGCTCAGCGACTCGCTCTGGGTCTCGATACGACTTGCGCCACGGGTTCTCCAACAGCCACGACCAGCCGAACGGAATCGCCTGCGGGCGCAGACGCAGCCACACGCGAATGACGATCTGGAAGACCACGAAGGCAAGCAGGAGAATGGCGAGCGGCGTCAGGCCGCGTACGCGCTGTTTGG
>DASQFE010000065.1:0-12956 GCA_035633295.1 Ilumatobacteraceae bacterium
TCGTTGGAGCGCTGGTCGAATTCACGACTGGTGAGCGCACTCGGATTCACTCTCTGCTCCGGTTCTGCGCTGTGTGAGCAACATAGAGGAGTCCCCCCAATGACCATCATCGACGACGCGCCACGCGCCACGTCCACCGACGCCCCCGACGAGGAGATCGTCGCCTTCCGTGATCTCGGCCTGCCCGATTCGATCGTGCACCGCCTGGAAAGCCAGGGAAAGCACAACGCCTTCCCCATTCAGGCTGCTGTCATCCCCGACGCACTCGCCGGCCGCGACGTTGCCGGCCGCGCCCCCACCGGTTCGGGCAAGACGCTCGGCTTCGGCCTGCCCCTCGTCGCCCGATTGGTCGACGCCCGCCCGAAGCGTCCCGTCGCCCTCGTACTCGCCCCCACCCGTGAACTCGCCGAGCAGATCATGGCCGAGCTCACACCCTTCGCGAAGGCGGCCGGCCACGATGCTGCGTCGGTGTACGGCGGTGTCGGCTACGGCGGACAGCGCAAGGCGCTCGACCGCGGTGTCGAACTCGTCGTGGCGTGCCCCGGCCGGCTCGAAGATCTGATGCAGATGCGAGCGATCGACCTGCGTGATGTCGCCACCGTCGTCATCGACGAAGCCGACCAGATGGCCGACATGGGCTTCCTGCCCGCCGTTCGTCGCATTGTCGAGCAGACCTCGAAGAACCGTCAGGTCCTGTTGTTCTCGGCCACCCTCGACGGTCCTGTCGCCAAGCTCGTTGCCGACTTCCAGCACAACCCGGTACGTCACGAGGTCGGTCCCAAGGGCCCCGACGTTCACGCCGCGCAGCACCACTTCTGGGTGGTCGACCGTGAGCAACGCGTCAACACCACCGCCGATGTGATCCAGCGTCTCGGCGCCACCATCGTGTTCACCCGCACGCGCCACGGCGCCGACCGTCTCGCCAAGCAGCTCGGTCGCAGTGGCGTCACTGCCGAGCCGATCCACGGTGGTCGCAGCCAGGGACAGCGTGACCGCGCCCTCGCCTCGTTCAAGAAGGGGCAGGCCTCAGCGCTGATCGCCACCGACGTTGCCGCTCGCGGCATCCACGTCAATGGCGTCAATGCCGTCGTCCACTACGACCCGCCGGCCGAGGACGCCACCTACCTGCACCGCTCGGGCCGTACGGCACGCGCCGGCGCCATGGGCACCGTGGTGTCCCTGATCGACCAGAGCCAGAAGAAGGACGCCCTGAAGATGCAGCGCGGCATCGGCATCGACGAACCGCTCACCTCGGCTCGCGTCAACGACCTCGTGATCCACGCTGCACCCGCTGCCACGAAGCGGGCCCGTACGGAGGAGCTCGACGTCGAGCATCGCCAAACCCGGATCACCCGCGAGGTGACCTCGGCCCGTGAGGTGACCCCGGCCCGTGAGCCGGCGGCGAAGGCTGACACCAGCCGTCCGATCCCGACCGGCAACGCATCCGACGCGAAGGGCACGGTCAAGTTCTTCAACTCCGGTCGCGGCTACGGCTTCATCACGCCCGACGATGGCGCCAAGGACCTGTTTGTTCACTTCTCGGTCATCGTCAACGACGGCTTCAAGACGCTCGACAACGGCGCCCGCGTCGACTACGAGGTCCGCGAGGGCCGCAACGGTCAAGAAGCGTTCGACGTCCGCGTCGTGCCGTTCAGCTGATCACCGTCAGCTGATCACTTGGTCATCTGCGATGAGTTTCGGCGCGCACATGTCGCGCTGAAACTCGTCGGAATAGGGTCGGTGTGTGCACAACGATCGCGACCTCGTCGAGAAACGCATCCAACGTGAGCTGTGGGAGCGAATCCTCCCGCTCGTCCACGTCGACCGTCGACCACTGACCATCGAAGCCGGCCCCGACCTCGACCACCTGGAGCCGTTCGAGGCCGGGTCGTCGTGGGGTGCGCCGTGGGCGACCACGTGGTTCCGGCTGTCGGGTGAGATCCCGCCCGAGTGGGCAGGGCGCCGCGTCGAAGCAGTCATCGACCTCGGGTTCCACCAGCGCGCAGCGGGCTTCCAGTGCGAGGGACTTCTGGTCGACGTCGGCGCCGACGGCTCGTTCCGTCCGCTCCAGGGGATCCATCCCCGTCGAACCAACTATGCGGTCGACGCCGTCGTCGGCCCGCTTGTCCTTCACTTGGAGGCGGCATCGAACCCGATGTTCCCCTCGTACACGCCGTCGCACCTCGGCTCGCTCGACACCGCGGGAGATCGCCTCCTGTACCGCTTGCGTGAAGCGTCGCTCGTGGTCGTCGACTCGGAGGTCGAAGCGCTTGCCTACGACCTCGAGGTGCTCGACGGTGTGATGCGCACGTTGCATCTCGACGACCCTCGCCGAGCTCGCCTCCAACGAGTGCTCGCCGATGCGCTCGACCGGACGACCGACGTCGATGCGGCGCGCCGAACGCTGGCGGCGGCGTTGGCCGAGGACTTCGGCGACGCTGTTCGTCACCGTGCTGTCGCCATCGGCCATGCGCACATCGACACCGCTTGGTTGTGGCCGTTGCGCGAGACCAAACGCAAAGTCACGCGGACGTTCGCCTCGGCCGTCGCCCTCATGGACGACTACCCGGAGTACATGTTCTGTGCCTCGTCCGCCCAGCACTACACGTGGATCGAAGAGCGTCATCCCGAGTTGTTCACGAAGATCGGCGAGCGCGTCGAGCGGGGCCAGTGGATCCCGGTCGGGGGGATGTGGGTCGAGGCCGACATGAACCTCCCGTCGGGCGAGAGCCTGGTGCGCCAGATCGTGTTCGGGCAGCGCTACTTCGAGGAGAAGTTCGGTGTTCGCTGTACCGAGGTGTGGATCCCCGACGTGTTCGGCTACCCCGCCGGGCTGCCGCAGGTGTTCGCCGCCGGCGGCATGGACCGGTTCGTTACCCAGAAGCTGAGTTGGAATAAGCAGAACAAGTTCCCCCACAGCACGTTCTGGTGGGAGGGCCTCGACGGCACGAAGGTGCTCACCCATTTCCCGCCGGTTGACACCTACAACGCCGAGATCACCCCCGCCGAGTTCGGATTCTCGGTCACCAACTTCCGCGATCACGCGTGGAGTACGGACTCGCTGATGCCGTTCGGCCACGGCGACGGCGGTGGTGGCCCGACGCGCGAGATGCTGGAGCGCGCCCGCCGACTGGCCCACATCGACGCGCGAGCCACACTTGAGGTCGGCACTCCGGCCGCGATGTTCGACCGCATCGAACACGACGCCGAGCGCGGCGCTCCGACGCCGGTATGGCGCGGGGAGCTGTACTTCGAGACGCATCGAGGCACGCTGACGAGCCAGTTGAAGACGAAGCTCGGGAACCGGCGCTGCGAACGCCTGCTGGTCGAAGCCGAGCTCTGGGCGGCCACGCTCGGCCGCTCAGCCGACGTCGACCACCTCTGGAAGGATGTGCTCACCCAGCAGTTCCACGACATTCTCCCGGGCTCGTCGATCGCCTGGGTGCATCAGGATGCCGAGGCTGTCTTCGCCGAGGTGGAAGCGGAGCTCGACGACCGCATCGCCGGTCTGCTCGGCGAACTCGGTGGTGGTGGTGGCGTCATCGTTGCGAACCGGTCGGACTCCGCAGTCGACGAGGTCGTCGTTGTCGGCTCAACTATCGCAGCCGATGCTGGTGTCGACGGGCAGCAACTTGCCGACGGCACGACAGCGGTCCGCCTTGCCGCCCCGGCCCTCGGTGTCGCTCCGTTCGCGGCGCTGCCCGTCGACGACCGGGTCGTGCTGTCCGACTCATCGATGACGAACCATCACCTCGCTGTGCGCTGGGACCCGTTCGGAAACATCACCTCGATCATCGATCTGGCGCATACCCGCGAGATCGTCCCGAGCGGTGAGTTGGCCGCAGTTCTCGAGCTGGCCCCCGACCACCCCGTCGAATATGACGCATGGGACCTCGAATTGTGGACCCGTGCCGGCGCTCGGTCGCTGACCGACTCTGCCGAGGTGACGATCCTCGACTCCGGACCACTCGTCGGTCGTGTGCAGGTCGAGCGCCACTTCGGACCGTCGTCGTCGATCGTCACCTACGAGCTGCGCGCCGACAGCCCACAACTCATCATCCACGTGGAGCTCGACTGGCACCACGACGAACATCTGTTGTCGATGGCATTCCCGCTCGATGTGCGCGCCGACGTGGCGATGTGTGACGTCCAGTTCGGTGTCGTTGCTCGTCCTACCCATCCGTCGAGTCCGTGGGATGCCGCCAAGTTCGAGGTGTGTGCGCACCGGTATGTCGACGTGGCCGAACCCGACTTCGGTGTGGCGATCCTCAACACCGGCCGCTATGGACACAGTGTGTTCAACGGCGCGGTCAGGGTGAGCCTTGCGAGGGCCGCGAACTACCCCGACCCTCGCGCCGATCGCGGCCACCACGACGTGACGCTGGCGATCCGCCCCCACGGCGTCGGCCTGGCCGATGTGCGCGCCGCAGCGGCACGCTTCAACTCGCCGTTGCAGGTCCTGACCGGCACGGGTGACCGAACAGGCGCCGTGGCGTCAACGCCTGTCGTCGTGGTGAGTGGTCCCGACGGCGGTGCCGCTCCCGGCGTGGAGGTCGACGCCGTCAAGCTTGCCGACGACGGCACCGGCGACCTGATCGTGCGTCTCCACGAGGCCTGCGGCAATCGAATCCGGATCTCGGTGGCGACGCCGCAGCGGGTCGCCGCTGCCTGGCAGTGCGATCTGTTGGAGGAACCGCACACGGGTGAAGAGGTCGGTGACGGAATCGTTGCCTTTACGCTGCGTCCGTTCCAGATCGTCACCCTGCGTCTTCGCCGCTCGGCCACCACCGACGGCCGCTCGCTCACCGACTGATCGCCCTCCTGACCTCCCCACCCGAAATTCGGAGCGATCATTGCGCTGAGCGAAACGTCGGCTCCGAATTTCGGGGTTGGGTTGGGTTGGGGGCGAGATCAGGCGGGGGCGAGGTGGCGTAGAGCGGTGGTCGCGTAGAGCGCGATGCCAACGGCCATTGCTGATTCGTCGAACATCACGCGGTTGGAGTGATTGGGTGCCGCAGTCGCCGGATTGACGCCGTCGGGTGTACCACCGAGGAACATCATTGCGCCCGGCACGTTCTGCAACACGTAGCTGAAGTCCTCGGCACCCATCACGGGATGAGGGAGCCGAACGACGCTGTCGGCGCCGGCAACATCGCGTGCGAGATCGAGCGAGAACTCGGCGAACTGTTCGTCGTTTCGGGTCACCGGGTACCCATGGACGATCTCGATGCTGCAGTCGCAGCCGTGCGCTGCAGCGACACCCTCGGCGACTCGCCGGATGCCGTCGTGGACCTTGGTGCGGGTGCGTTCGCTCGTGGCCCGGATGGTGCCTTCGATCTCGGCGACCTCGGGGATCACATTGTTGGTCGTCCCGGCGGAGATCCGCCCGACGGTGACGACCGAAGGATCGAACACGTCGATCGACCTGGTGATCATCGTCTGGAGTGCCTGGACGATTTCGCATGCCACCGGGATCGGGTCGAGGGCGCGGTGTGGCTCGCTCGCATGTCCGCCACGGCCCACGACGCGGATCAGCATCGTGTCGGCCGATGCCATCACCGGGCCTCCTCGACCGCTGACCCAACCGCTGGGCAGCGACGACGTGATGTGCAACGCGAATGCAGCATCGACCGGCGATGGCGTGCCATCGGAGAGGGCCGGCACGTCGAGCAGGCCCTCGTCGAGCATGAATCGCGCTCCGTGGTGGCCCTCCTCGCCAGGTTGGAACATGAACAGCACGCGTCCGGCGAGGTCGTCGCGTCGGTCGCTGAGGACCCGTGCGGCGCTCGACAGCATCGCCGTGTGGGTGTCGTGCCCGCATGCGTGCATGCAGCCATCGACGTGTGAAGCGAAGTCGAGGCCGGTGTCCTCGGGCATCGGCAGTGCATCCATGTCGCCGCGCAGCAGGATCGTCGGCCCCGGCCTCGACCCTTCGAGCAGTGCGACGATGCCGCTGGTCGACTCGTGTGTGGTCACCGACAGCGGCAGTCCCTCGAGCGATTCGAGTACCCGGTCGCGAGTGATCGGAAGTTCGTTGCCCAGTTCCGGCCATTCGTGCAGCGTGCGTCGCAACGCAATGGTGTCGTCGAGCAGATCGGCGGCCTGGGCCCGCACCGATCCGATCATCTCGCTGTCGGGTGCCTCCGTCGGGTCGGTCATCGCCGCATGGTAGGCGTTCCCCGCTCGCCGTGTCGCCGCCCACTGGCGCCATGCCGACGAACCCGTCGTCGGCGCGACAGGAGGAGTCAACATGACGATGTACGGAGCGAACCCCGAGCAGCTGACCACGCTGGGCACCACCCTCACTCGCCAGATCGACACCATCGCACAACTCATGTCGACCGTCGACGGTGTGCTCAATGGCACCACCTGGCAGGGCCCGGCGAGGGAGCGGTTCGTGGAAGATTGGAACGGCAGCTTCAAGCAGGCGCTCAACAGACTCAACGACGCGTTCGGCCTCGCCGGGCGCGACTGTGTCGCGAGGTCAGAGGAGCTGCGGCGCATCATGGGTGCCGGCGTCTGACGGGCATCGACACCGACGCTCTACGCTGGCCGGCGTGGCATACGTCGAGTTCACCATCGAGCCGTTCGTCGAGGGCCGCCCCGGCCAGCACGTGATTGCCGCGATCGATGCGGCTCGCAAGCATGATGTCGACGTTGAGATCGGCCCGTTCGGTTCGTCGTTTGACGTCGCCATCGAGAGCGTCGGCACGCTCGTCGCAGCAGTGTCGGATGCTGCGTTTGCGCACGGCGCCACCCACGTCACCGTCCACGTGGCCCGCGAGATGCCATCGGCACCGGCGGCGTTCCCGATCCCGAAGGGGGTGACGGAGTGAGTGAACCAGCGTCGGCGCGTGCGGTGGCGCACCCGCTCATCCGTGCGGTGAAGCCGGTGGTCGACGCCGTCGGGGCGTCGTTCGTGGCGGTTGGCGACATGGAGGCGAGTGACGTGCCGCTGGTGTGGGACGGCCAAGCGATTGCGGGGGTGCGCATGCCACCACTGCATGGCGCGCTCGATCGGTTGATCGACGCCGTCGAGGCCGAACTCGGCGGGCGTCTGCCGATGCTGTCGCGTGAGGACAAGCAGCGTGCTGTCCGGCTGCTCGACGAGCGCGGTGCATTCATCCTGCGGCGAGCGGTGGAAGACGTCGCCGATGCAATGGGCGTCAGCCGCATCACGGTCTACAACTACCTGAACGCCATTCACCGGTGAGCGGCCAGTCAAGTTCTGGCCGTCGCATCGACGCATTCGATGTCGTCGCATTCGATGCCGACGACACGCTGTGGCGCAGCGAGGACTCGTTCTTCCACGCTGAACAGCGTTTTGCGGAGCTTGTCGGGCCGTACGTGCCGCCCGGCGTCGACCTCGACGCGGCGCTGCGGGCCACCGAGAAGGCCGACCTGTCGATCACCGGCTATGGCGTCAAGGCGTTCACGCTGTCGATGGTCCGCTCGGCGATTGAGGTCACCGAGGGCGCCGTGCCCAGCTCGGTCGTCGGTGAACTCGTCGATCTAGGGCGCGCCATGCTCATCGAACCGGTGCATCTCCTGCCCCATGTGCCCGAGGTCCTCGCCGCCGTGTCACCGCACACCCGAGTTGTGTTGATCACCAAGGGCGACCTCGTGCATCAGACACGCAAGGTCACCACCTCGGGTATCGAGTCTCACTTCGCCGACATCGAGATCGTGTTGGAGAAGGATCCCGACACCTACCTCAGGATTCTGCGCCGGCTCGACGTGGCGCCGGAGCGCTTCTGCATGGTCGGCAACTCGGTGCGCAGCGACGTGCTGCCGGTGATGGCGATCGGTGGCCACGCGGTGCATGTGCCGTATCACATCACGTGGGACCTCGAACGTGTCGACCACCACGATCAAGATGTCACCGAGCTCTCATCGATCGCCGACGTTCCGCTCTGGCTCGGGATCACTGATTTCTGACTGCGACGCTGCGGTCGGACCCGCCGCTCAGGCGGCGGTGCGTCGCCCGGGTGGTCCGGTGTTGTGGATCGTGCCGTCGGGGAGCCGCAGTGTGAGTTGACGGTTGGGTTCGAGTTCGATGATCCAGGCGTCGTTGTGGATCCTGGCGTGATGTTTCGAGCAGATCGGGATCAGATTGTCGAGATCGGTGGTGCCACCGTGACGCCACCAGATGATGTGGTGCAGCACACAACGCTCGTAACCGACCCCACAGCCAGGGATCGCACAGCCACGGTAGAGGCCACGCAACGCTCGGCGTTGGGCCCGGTTCGCCAACCTCGTGCTACGTCCCAGGTTCAACTCGCCGGGCGCATGCAACACCACCCCGTTACGCACCACCACCGCGTGGATGTCGGCGGTACCGGCAAGATCGGCGAGCACCCGCGCCGGGATCTCAACCGGGATCGGCCACTCGGCGATCGGGCCGGGCCCGTCGGCAGGGTCGGCGTCGGCGTCGATGACCACCACGAACTCGGCCCGCCCTGCCCGTGCGACACCGGCGGTGCCCTCGATCAACGCCGCCAGGGCGTGACCGGCAAGGAACTTCTGTTTCTCGATCGGATCATCCGGGCAACCCTCAGGAACTGTTTGAGCGAACATCACCTCGATCGTCGCTTGCAGTTTGCCGGCCAGACGAACCCCGGAGACCGGATCGAACATGCCGCGCAGGTTCCACATGCCGTCAGCGTCGACCCAGGTGGACACCCGAACATTGCGGCGTTGCCGTGCGAGACGCCCGATGCCGTCATCGGCCTGGATGCGTTTCACCTCGAGAGCCACCCGACGAGCGAACTGCTCAGGTGTCGACACTGCAGCAACCGCCACCAGCCGATCCGCTTGCGCTAACAACTCGTCACGTTGCGCCGCCGGCAACTGGGTAGCAGCACGGGTGACGACATCGATATGCGCCCCAGTCGCTGCGCCGTCACCCAACGCGCCGGCCAGCTTCGGTGTCGCCGCGAGCGTCCTGGCGCGCTGCGTCGATTTCACCGCCCCGCCGAGCGACGTCTTCGATGCCTTCGCGACCCGGGCTTCGGCGAACCCGTCAGCAGACAACTTGGCCACCAACGCACCGTGTTGGGCGTCGGCCCAGGCTTGCACCTCACGCACCGCGACCAGACCCGACTCGATCAGATCATCGCTTGCGGCAGCGTTGTCGCGCACCGCAACAATGCGGTGCACACGCTCGGCAACAGCAACAGCATCCATACCCCAACCATAAACAGGGGGTGCCACAGGGTTAGCCGAGGGAGGCCGATTCGACGCGTCGACCACCGGTGTGCTCAGGCCTGTCTGACAGTGTCGAGCATCGGGGCCACCACCTCGGCGACGAAGCGCTCGTTGAGCCCGGGTGCGAGATGGACGCCGTCGGGCCTGCCGTCGGGCCCGTCCAGGCCTTCGGCCACCAGCCATCCGGGCAGATCGACCTGCATCACATCGAGTCCGGCGATGATCCGGCGGACGGCGTCCCATCGCACCGGGTCGTTGACCGGGTCGTCGAACTCCCCCCAGCCGAGGTGCGCGTCGGCTGGGGTCACCCAGATGACCTTCGCGCCTGCGGCTTCGACCTGGGAAGCGAACTCGGCGAAGGCATCAGCGACCAGCTGGCGACCCGTCTCATCGGCGACCGACACCACCCGGCCATCCGCCAGGTGCATGTCGAGGGCGTCCCACGGCCCGATGTTGACCAGCACGACGTCGATCACTTCGTCTCGCACCCGCGTCGGGATCGAACTCCACTGTTCGACGCATCCGCTGATGTCGAGCAGCTCTCTCTCGCGAGCGACGTTGGTGAACTCGTGGAGGCGGCCGTCGGTGGCTGCAGACAGGCCGCAGCCGCCGAACGACGCGCTGCCGGCCACGAGTTCGTCAGGGTGCGACGTTGCGCGCTCCAGCAATGCCTCCGACAGATCCACGGCCATGCTGTCGCCGGCCACGAGGACGCGGAGTGGAGGGGCCGGCTCGGCGGGGGGCGCGCTCGGCGTACTGGTCGCCGGGCTCGGAGCGTCTCCGCCGGCGACCGAGGCTGGTGGGGTGGTCGGCGATGCCGGCACCACGCTGGTCGTCTCGGTCGGCGGCGGCAGTGCAACGACCGAGGTGTCCGAGTTCGACGACGGCTGCGGGACGACCGTGACAAGCAGCAGCGCGAGAACGCTCAGCGACGACACGGCGGCGACCGGCGCCTGCCATCCGGCAATCCGATGTCGGCGTCTGATCGGCGTCTCGAGCCAGCGATACGACGCGTCCGCGAGCGCCACCGCAACCGCAACGCGAGTCACATCCAACAGTGCCATCGAGAGCCCCGAATCGGTGACGCCGACTCGGGACGCGGAGAGCAGCAGGAACACCGGCCAATGCCACAGGTAGAGTCCGTAGCTCCGGTCGGCCAGCCATCGCATCGGCCGCGACGCCATGATCGGCTCTGCGGCACCGTCGGCCACCGCCACGACGACCACGGCCATCGCTGCGGCAAAGAGCGGGAACCCCCAGCGGAACAGCCAGACGGATCCTGCGGACGAGGCGAGCATGATCGTGAGCGCCACGATGACACCGATCGGCGCCATTCTCCGGGCGGCCCGGCCGAAGCGGAGGTGGCCGTCGGCCAGCACCGCGGTCAATGCGCCCGCCGCCGCGCCGATCAGCAACGTGTGCGCGCGGGTGAACGTGTTCATGTACGTCGCGGTCGGGTCGGTCGGGTCGAACATCACGTTCATCAAGACGATCGACCCGAGCGCCCCTACGACGCAGACCCACGCCACGGCGTGACGGACCGAACGTGTCACGGCGATGATCGCAAGCAGGACGAGCGGCCACACGAGATAGAACTGCTGCTCGATTGCGAGCGACCAGAAGTGCGTGACCGGCGACGGTTCGCCGAATCGGGCCCAGTAGTCGCCGCCCCCGGAGATCGTGCCCCAGTTCGACAGGCCCACCGCCGCCCAGCCGATGTCTCGACGCAGCGACGGCACCTCGATGTCGGCGAGTGGCCAGACCACTGCGATGGTGACCAGGACGGCCATGCTCGCCGGCATCAGCCGACGCAGCCGGCCCGCCCAGAACGTTCTCGAGTTCACCGTGCCACTTCGATCGACGTCGGACAGCAGCTTCGACGTGATCAGCCAGCCGGACACCACGAAGAACGCATCGACGCCAAGGTTGCCGCCTGGTAGACGATCGAGGTGGAACAGCAAGACAGCCGCCACGGCGAGGGCTCGAATCCCATCGACGCCCGGCCGGTAGCCCAGAGCAGGCATCCCGATCATGCTTGTGACGGTAGCGCTGCCCTCCCCAACACGACCGGGCGTACACGTGAACCGTCACACGGTGCCGGGTCAAATGTGACGTTTCCTCACGTGGCGCGAACCAGCTGTACGTCGTACACGGCGAAGGACCGGTCATCGCTGACCAATTCGAGGTCTTCAGCGATCGCCTGCGCGATGAGCATTCGATCGAACGGATCACTGTGATGGAGCGGCAATCCGGCAGCCGTCTCGGCGTGTTCGAACGAGATGGTCAGGGCGTCGAAGCCCCGCTCGATACAGATCGCACCGAATCCGACCGGAGCGGTCAGCTTGCCGAGCGCCCGCTTGATCTCGACCTCCCAGACCGACGCCGCCGACACGGCAACAACGTTGCGTGGATCCTCGAGCGCATCACGAACCAGTGGATCGAGTCGATCGGGCACGGACAGCGCCCACAAGGCGGTATGGGTGTCGAGCAGCAGCTGCCTCACACGTGATCGTCTCGTGAATCATCACCCGCGAAAGCGGCAGCGACGTCGGGCGGGAGTTCGTCGAAGTCGGCGTGGATGACGACTTGGCCCTCCCATCCTCCAAGGCGTCGCCGTTGGACCGAGGGTCGGAAGGGTACGAGCTTGGCGACGGGCACGTTGTGTCGACGAATCACGATCTCTTCACCGGTTGCCTCCACCTGTGCGATCAGCTTCGACAGGTTGGTCTTGGCCTCATAGATACTGACGGGCATAGGAAGAGTCTAGTCAGGTCTGACCAGATAAATCACGACCGGTCGGAGCGCTACCGCCCGGAGTGGGCGAACTCGGCGACTGATCTCACTCCGCCGGACCCGGAACCACGAGCACCGGCACCGGTGAGCGGTGCACGATCTCGTAGGCGATCGAGCCGAGCAGCGCCCCGGCCATCGGACCGCGCCCACCGTGACCGACCACGATCGCAACGGCACCACGTTCCTGCGCGACGCGAATCAAGCTCTCGACGGGCCGATCGAGCACCAACAGCGTCTCGACCGGCACGGACGGGAAGTCCGCCGCGAGTTCGTCGCGTACCGCCGTCATCGCCTCCTGGCCGACCGTGGCGATCTGGTCCTCGAGTGAGCCCCCGCGGGGCCCGGGCACTGCAGCTTCGTATCCGAACACCAGCACGAGCGAGGCGTTCATCAGCCCCGCCACACGTGCCGCAGTGCGCGCTGCGGCACGTCCGCTGCCATCGCCGCCGATACCGACAACAAGCTCCGTGGCCATGTCAGGCTCCCCTCGATCGATTCGACTTCGTGTACGTACCGAGCGGCTCAGCCGGCCCGCCATCTCCGTACGGATCCGAAACCGTCTCGACCGGGTCGGGAGCGGTCATGAAGAACCCGGGATAGCGATGACGACACCACAACATCAGCGGCACGCCGAGTGCGAGGAGCACCGTTCCGATCACCAGCACCGTACCCACCCCTACCAGCACGCCCGGTGCATAGTCGCTCTTGTACGCGTCGAGAACCGTCTTCACGAACACGAACGTGAGGATCACCGAACCGACCATCGGCAGCACCCCGATGAGAAAGAAGTGCTTCACGCTCCTCGTGAGATGCCGCCGGTAGTACCAGACACACGCATACCCCGTGAGGCCGTAGTAGAAGGCGATCGCCAGCCCGACTGCGGCGATCGACGCACCGTATGCGTCGGTGTCGGAGTTCTCCGAGATCACCACCAGCAGGATGAACCAGCCGACCGA
>DASQFE010000066.1:0-2248 GCA_035633295.1 Ilumatobacteraceae bacterium
GGCGGCACGCGGTTCTACGACCGGCGCGAGATCAAGGATGCAATGGCCTACCTCAAGGCCGTCGTGAACCCGGTCGACGAGGTGAGCGTCAAGCGGGTGCTCAACACCCCCAAGCGAGGCATCGGCGATGCCAGCGTGGCCAAGCTCGACGCGTTCGCCGCAACCGAGGGGATCGCGTTCGTCGAGGCCCTGCGCCGCGCCGACGAGGCCGGTGTCACCGGTCCGGCGATCCGCGGGATCACATCGTTCGTCGACCTGCTCGACCACGTGGCCGTCATCGCGGCCGACCCCGATCAGGGCCCTGGCGATGTGCTCCAAGCGGCCATCGACGGGTCTGGCTACCTGGCCGAGCTCGAAGCGGAAGACACCGTCGAGGCGCACAGCCGCATCGAGAATCTGGGTGAACTCGTCGGGTCGGCGCGCGAGTTCACGGTGATGGACGAGTTCCTCGAACAGGTCGCGCTCGTCGCCGACACCGACGACCTGCCCGACGGCCCCGATGGGGAGACGGTCGAGGATCAGGTGGTGTTGCTGACGCTGCATTCGGCGAAGGGCCTGGAGTTTCCGGTGGTGTTCCTCGTCGGTGTGGAGGAGGGAATCTTCCCGCACATCCGGGCGCTCACCGAGCCCACCGAGATGGAAGAGGAGCGGCGGCTTGCCTACGTCGGCATCACCCGGGCGATGCAACGGCTCTACATGTCGCACGCCTGGAGCCGTCAGCTCTACGGCTCCACCCAGTACAACCCGCCATCACGCTTCTTCGACGAGATCCCGGCGCACCTGATCGAGTCGATGGGCAACGTCACGGGCCGATCGAGCTACGGCCGCCAGAGCTACCGGCGCCGCACCGACTCCGACTTCGGCGACCCTCCCGCTTATCACCGGGGGAGTGGCGGCGGACGCGACATCAACGCCGACATCCTCGACGCCAAGGCCGATCAGGATGCGCACCGCGACCGTGTGGTCGAGGCGGCGATCCGTTCGGGGTCGAAGCCAGCACCCAGCCCGTCGAACAGTCAAGACCTCGGTCTGCGCATCGGTGACGACGTGGAGCACCCTGCGTTCGGCGACGGCGTGATCATCGACATCTCCGGCACCGGCGAGAAGGCCGAGGCCACCATCAACTTCCCCGGCGCCGGCACCAAACACCTCGCCCTCGCCTGGGCCCCCCTGAAGAAACGCTGACCCCCTCCGGTCGCGAACCCCAGGGCGATGAGCGAACGGCCGGTATCTGGGCCGCTGGCTCATCGCTGGGAGTGGCGGGGGCGACGGTTCAGGCGAGGCCGAGGCGGCGCATGGCGCCTTCGTACTCGACCACTTCGATGCGCTGATTGCGTGCGACCGATTCCGCGAAGTCCATGATCTCCTGGCGAGCGCCGTTCGCTGCTGCATGCTCGGCCATGTGCACGCCTCCCAGGTGGTGGTCGGTCATGATCTCGAAGAACAGGCGATCGGCATCGGCGCCACTCGCATTGGCGAGTTCCGCCAGCCGCTCGGGCGTCTGCATGCCGGTCATCTCCGCTACCGGAACCGGCTCGTTCATCCACTGCATGGCGATCCGGTCGGGCTCGCCGGGTGCGTAGCCCTCGTCGGCCAGCCAGTCATTCATCCAGCCCATGTCGCGGGTTTGGAACATGATGACCTCTTCGGCGTACGGCACGGCGTCGCCATCGGGGTTGTTGTCGATGTACAGGTTGGAGATCAGCAGCGCCTGCTCGTGGTGGTCGAGCATGTCCTGCAGGAACCCGACGTCGACGGCGTTCATCGGTGCGGCGGGCTCGTCGTCGCCACCGAGCGCCCAGATCGCCGCGCCGGCGAAGAGCCCGATCACGACGATCGCCGCCATCACGACGATGACGCCCTTCAAGAGCTTCTGCGTCGCTTCGTCGGAGATGGTCTGGTCGACAGGGCCGTCGGACGGCGGCTGTGAAGGCGAGGTCGACGCCGGGTCGTCGAGTCCGGTTGGCGAACGCATCCCCCGATTCTATGGGCTGTACCGGCAGTGATCGCCGCAGGGTGTGCCGTACGATTGCAGCGGATGATTCGTCGCACCCTCCTGCTCTCCAGCGTGTCGGCTATCGCCGCGGTCGCCTTCTCGTCGGCTGCCCTCGCCCACATCGATCCCGATCCGACCGAGGCGCAGGCGGGCTCGACGCTGTCGGTGGCGTTCACCGTCGAGCACGGCTGCGACGGTTCGCCCACGATCCAGCTCGACATGCGGTTGCCCGAAGGCGTCAACGACGCGAGC
>DASQFE010000067.1:0-2895 GCA_035633295.1 Ilumatobacteraceae bacterium
CGACGGCCGCAGCGCCGACGCGTGCAGACGCGCCAGGCGATCACGGGCCTCCGACGCCGCCGCAATCACCCGAGCGGTCTTGTGGAGTGCGTTGGCGGCGAGGCCTGGTGCGGCGTCGCGCACCGCTCGTTTGAGCGACTCGAACTCGGCTTCGGTCCAAGGCAGCGAGCCGTGGTCGGTCATCACCCGATCGACGGCCGCTGCCACGCAGTCGCCGCTCAACTCGCCGAGGTCGATGTCGCCGGCCGCGATCGCCATTCGATCATCGTTGCCGAGCTTGCGCACGATCGAGGATCGCGTCGGCGCGCCGTTGAGCAGCAGCAGCCGGCGAACTCCCCCGCGCATGATCCGCTGCTGCAATTCGGGAGTCGTCACAACACGAAGGGACACGCTGTCGCCGACATCGAGCAGCGCCGGGTAGGCCTTCACGTCCATCGCCCGATCGGTCGACTCGACGACGCGAGGAACGTCGCCAAGGTCCCACGAGGTGATGCCACGCCGCTCGTCGATCGGCGCTGCGGCGGCGATTGATTCGCGAACCGAGCCGGCGAGCTGGGCCTTGATCGCATCGAGGTCGGTACCGACGGCATAGACCGTCCCCTCGTCGTCGGACACCACGAAGTGGATCGCCAGATGTTCGGGGACCGCCGACGGAGCGAACGACGATGGCGACACAGTTACGCCGGCCGCCTCACGCACGGCCTCCGCGAGCGCATCGACGAGCGGGCCCGCCTCGGGGTTCGACACACCCAGGTGGTGAATCACCGCGTCGATCGTCTCGCCGAGCGGAATGAGTTGGCGCCGCACGTCCTTCGGCAGCGATCTCACGAGTGCCGTCACGAGTTCGGCGCGGTGGCCCGGGATCTGCCAATCGAACCCATCGGAACGAACCTGGTTGAGACCGGACAACGGCACATGCACCGTCACGCCATCGAGTGGCTGGCCCGGCGCGAACCGATAGGTCATTGGCAGCTCGATGGCTGTGTCGCCGCGGCGCTGGGTCCACACATCGGGATAGTCGGCGAGACGGACGCCGTGTCCACGACCTCCGGCGACCACCTCGTCGCTCAGGTCGAGAAGATCCGGTCGGAGCTGCCGCATCTGCTTCCACCACCGGTCGAAGTGGCGAACCGACGTGATGTCGCCGGCGAGCCGGTCGGCGTAGAAGTCGAACAGCATCTCGTCGTCGACGAGTTCGAGCCGTCGCACCCTCGCAGCCATCCGCCGGATCCGTTCGAGGAACTCGCCGTTGCGCGCGAGGAACTTCTGGCGACCGACCCACGCGGCGTCAGCGACGTCGCGCTCGATCAGCGCCTTGGTGATGAACCACGCCCGAGCCTGCGCTTCGTCGACCCGGTCGTAGCCGATGACGCGATCGCTCACGAGCGGCAACCCGTACAGCGTCACCGATTCGGTGGCCACGGCGCGCCCGCCCTTCGGATCCCAGCGGACGTTGTCGAACGACCGCTTGACGAGATGGGCGCCGGCCTGCTCGGCCCACTTCGGCTCGATCTTCGCCACTCGGCGGGCATACAGCTGGTTCGTCTCCACCAACTCGGCCGCCATCACCCACGGTGGCGGGCGGCGGGTCAGCGCTGAGCCCGGCGCAATGACGAAGCGTGACTGACGGGCGCCGACGAACTCACGGGTCTCCCGATCGCGCATCCCGATGTGCGACAGCAGCCCCGCAAGCACAGCCTGGTGCACGTGATCGGGATGACTTTCGGTGATGCCGTTCGACGAGGTGGTCGGGCGGATCTTCAACTGGCCGGCGATTCGTCGCAGCTGGCTGAACAGGTCCATCCATTCCCGAACGCGCAGGTAGTTGAGGAACTCCTTGCGACACATGCGGCGGAACTGGTTGCCCGACAGCTCGCGCTGCTGCGTGCGGAGGTAGTCCCACAGCGCGACGATCGACAGCAGGTCGGAGCCCTCGACCTTGAAGCGGTTGTGGAACTCGTTGGCCTGCTCACGCTTGTCCTGCGGACGCTCGCGCGGGTCCTGGATCGACAACGCCGACGCGATCACCAACACCTCGCGCACACACCCGAGCCGCTGCGCTTCGAGCACCATCCGTCCGAGCCGCGGGTCGACCGGCAGGCGGGCCAAGTCGCGACCGATCTTCGTGAGCAGGCGCGGGCCGGCCTTGAGGCCATCGGGAGCGGGCCGCACGGCCGCGAGTTCGTCGAGGAGTGCGTAGCCGTCGACGATCGAGCGGTGGTCGGGTGGCTCGAGGAACGGAAACCGCGCCACGTCGCCGAGCCCGATCGCGGTCATCTGGAGGATCACCGAGGCCAGATTCGTGCGCAGGATCTCCGGGTCGGTGAACTCGGGGCGGGCGTCGAAGTCGTCCTCGGCGAACAGTCGGATGCAGATGCCCGGGGCCACACGGCCACACCGGCCGGCCCGCTGGTTGGCCGACGCCTGGGAGATCGGCTCGATCGGTAGGCGCTGCACCTTGAGGCGTCGGCTGTAACGAGAGATACGCGCGGTGCCGGCATCGACCACGTACCGCACACCGGGCACCGTCAGCGACGTCTCGGCGATGTTCGTGGCGAGCACGATGCGCCGACCCGCTCCCCCCATCGGCGCCCGTTCGAAGATCTTGTGCTGCTCGGCCGATGACAGTTGGGCGTAGAGCGGCAGCACCTCCGTGCCGCGAAGATCGAGTCGCCGGAGTGCGTCGGCGGTGTCGTGGATCTCCCGTTCACCCGAGAGGAACACGAGCACGTCGCCCGGGCCTTCGTGCGACAACTCCTCGACTGCGTCGATGACCGCCTGCACCTGATCCCGATCATCAGGCGCCGCGTCCTCGGCGGATTCCGCGTCCGGCCCGTACGGTCGATAGCGCATCTCAACCGGGAACGTCCGCCCCATCACCTCGATCACCGGCGC
>DASQFE010000068.1:0-7071 GCA_035633295.1 Ilumatobacteraceae bacterium
GCCGATGCACGGTCCGCAGGCATTGGCCAGAACGGTGGCGCCGATTGCTTCGAGGTCGGCGAGGAGGCCGTCACGCTCGATCGTTGCGCGCACCTGCTCGGAGCCCGGGGTGATCAGCAATTCGCATTTCGCCATGAGGCCCGCGGCGGCGGCTTGACGTGCGATGGAAGCGACGCGGGTGATGTCCTCGTACGACGAGTTCGTGCACGATCCGATCAGGCACGCCGACGGCTCGAGCGGCCAGTCGTTCTCGCTGGCGGCGGCGCCGACGCCGGCGGCGCCGACCCTGTGGGCACGGTCGGGGGAGTGGGGGCCGTTGATCAAGGGCTTGAGTTCGTCGAGGTCGATCTCGATGAGTTGGTCGTACAGCGCGCCGGCGTCGGCGCGCAGGTCATCGGCAACCTTGTCGGCGGCATCGGCGATTGCCTCGCGACCGGTGGCCTTGAGGTAGGCGCTCATGTTGGCGTCGTACGGGAAGTGCGAGGTGGTGGCGCCGATCTCGGCACCCATGTTGCAGATCGTGGCCTTGCCGGTCGCCGAGATCGAGTCGGCGCCCGGGCCGAAGTATTCGACGATGGCGCCGGTGCCACCCTCGACAGTGAGCACTCGGGCGACTTCGAGGATGACGTCCTTCGGGCTCGACCAGCCACTGAGCGTGCCGGTCAGCTTGACGCCGATGACCTTCGGCCAACGCACGTTGAACGGGAAGCCGGTCAGCACGTCGACTGCATCGGCTCCACCGACCCCGATTGCGATCATGCCCAGT
Source organism: Ilumatobacteraceae bacterium (assembly GCA_035633295.1). Lineage (GTDB taxonomy): Bacteria > Actinomycetota > Acidimicrobiia > Acidimicrobiales > Ilumatobacteraceae > Sva-07. The sequence goes on from DASQFE010000068.1 coordinate 767, forward strand.
CCTCCGGCGTTGGGGGTGTGGCTGTCGGTCCCGATCATCATGCCTCCGGGGAAGGCGTAGTTCTCGAGCACGACTTGGTGGATGATGCCCGAGCCGGGGCCCCAGAACCCGATGCCGTACTTGGCCGACACCGACCGCAGAAAGTCGTAGACCTCCTTGTTGGTGTCGATGGCGACACCAAGGTCGATCGTGGCGCCGACCTTGGCTTGGATGAGGTGGTCGCAATGGACCGTCGACGGCACGGCTGCCTCGGAGAGACCGGCGGTCATGAACTGCAGGAGGGCCATCTGCGCAGTGGCGTCCTGCATGGCGACGCGATCGGGATGGAAGTCGTTGTAGGTGACGCCGCGTTCAATGGCTTCGCTCGGATCACCGAGGTGGTTCACGAGGATCTTCTCGGTCAGCGTCAGCGGACGCCCGAGGCGCTCTCGACCGGCCGCAACGCGCCCCGGCAGGCTGGCGTAGACGCTCTCGACGAGTTCGATGGGGGTGGTGGCGCCGTTCTGAGTCATGTAGACAACTATAATACAAGTTGGCAACTCCGCAACCAGCCAATGGAGCACCCGGGGAGATCGCATGAGGCACATCCGCTACCAGGAGATCGCCGACGAGTTGCGCGAACGCGTGCTCGTTGCAGCGGCTGGTTCGGTACTGCCGTCCGAGGCCGAAATGTCGCAGGAGTTCGGAGCGTCGCGAGTCATGATCCGGCGCGCCCTGGAGCTGCTGCGCGAGGAGGGTCTCGTAGCGGCACGCCAGGGATTCGGCTGGTTCGTCGCTACGGAACCGGTTCCCCAGAGCCTGGAATCATTGGCGACGATCGAGTCGCACATCGAAGGTGTCGGCAAGCTGTCGGAGCGCAAGATCGAAGAGTTCGCGTACGAGTCGGCGCCCGAACTCGTCCGCCGTGTCCTGGGTGTTGATCAGGTGTTGCGTGTCAAGCGCGTCAATCTCGCCGACGGCGAGCCGTTCGCCGTGGTCACGGTGTGGTGTCCGGTGGAACTCGGCTCACACCTTTCTCGCAAGGATGTCGAGCGGCGCCCGTTCTACGAGCTGCTCGATGTTGATCTCCGCGGCGCCACGCAGACCATCGGCGCCGATCTTGTCGACGCTGCCGATGCTCGGCTGCTCGGCGTCCCGACGGGGTCACCGGTGCTGCGGTGTCGGCGAGTCACGACCGATCGCACGGGCAGGCCGGTCCTGATGAGCGAACACATCTTTCCAGCCCATCGCACCGAGTTCGTGGTCGACCTGCCACAGGCCGAACCCTCGATGACACCCAGCGGCCTGCGCATCGTCGAGTAGCGGCACGTACGCTCGTGACATGGGAATGATCGAGACGTTCCGTTCGGTGGTGCGCTTGCGGATGCCGACGCTCGACCCGGTGGAGCGTCGCTTGCAGCAGTGCGTATCGGTCGACGACATGCGTCGGATCGCCAAACGCCGTCTGCCTCGCGGCGTGTTCGACTACATCGACGGTGGTGCAGAGGATGAGCGTTCGCTCGTTCGCAACGTCGACGCGTTCGCGCGATATCAGTTCGAACCGCGGGTGTTGCAGGACGTCAGCAATCTCGACACGTCGATCACCATGTTCGGTCGGCCGATGTCGATGCCGCTGATCATCGCGCCGACGGGGTACACCCGGATCGCCGATTCCCAGGGGGAGCTGGCCGTTGCTCGCTCCGCGGAACGGGCTGGAATCCCGTATTCGTTGTCGACGATGGGAACGCGATCGATCGAGGAGATCGCATCGGTGAGTGCCGGTGACAAGTGGTTCCAGATCTACACCTGGCGCGACCGGCCGCTCGTCGAAGAGTTGGTGGGGCGTGCGAAAGAGGCCGGATACACGGCAGTCTGGCTCACCGTTGACACTGCAGTCCTCGGGCGGCGCGAGCGGGACGTCCGGCGCGGGTTCACCTTGCCTCCGAAGATCGGTCCCTGGACGCTGGTCGACGGAGCACTGCACCCGGCGTGGACGCTCGATTTCCTCCGCAACGAGCCCATCAAGTTCGCAAACGTCGTCGGGCGACACGAGATGGATGGCTCGACGCCCATTTCGTTGGCGGCCAAGGTCGCCAGTCACTTCGATCAATCCCTGTCCTGGAACGACATCGAGTGGCTCCGTTCGATCTGGGACGGGCCCATCGTACTGAAGGGGATCCAGACGGTCGCCGACGCCAAGCAAGCAGTCGCCATGGGGGTTCAGGGCATCGGATTGTCGAATCACGGCGGGCGACAACTCGACGACGCACCTGTTCCACTCGATCTGGTCGAACCGGTCCGAGACGAGTTGGGTGACGACGTCACGATCATCTGTGACGGTGGCGTTCGACGGGGGAGCGACATCGTCAAGGCACTCGCGTTGGGTGCCGATGCCGTGTCGATGGGCCGGCCGTACCTCTATGCGCTCGGTGCCGCGGGTGAGCGAGGAGTCGACCAGCTGCTCGGGTTCATGCGCGAGGGGATGGAGCGGACCATGGCGCTGACCGGTCGGCGCAGCGTTGCAGAGATCGACCGATCTCTGGTTCGGCGTCGCACGTAGAGGAACTGACAGACTCAGGCCATGTCCGACCGCGTACTCATCTCCATCACCGACGGCGTCGCCGACGTCACCTTCAATCGTGCCGACAAGCGCAACGCACTCGACAACGCCATGTTCACGGCGATTGCAGAGGCCGGCGAACAACTGAAGTCGGAGCCCGGCGTCCGAGCCGTCGTGCTCTCGGGCGACGGAGCGTCGTTCTGTGCCGGTCTCGACTTCTCGTCGTTCCAGGCAATGGCCGGCGGCGATGGTGTGACCAGCGAAGCAGCGACCGCCGAGGGCAGCCCCGGCACGATGCAGGGCGACCGGATCACCCATCTCGGCCAGCAGATCTGTTGGGTGTGGCAGGAACTGGAGGTGCCGGTGATCGCCGCGGTGCACGGCCATGCGCTCGGCGGAGGCTTGCAGATCGCGCTCGGTGCCGACATCCGGATCGTGCACCCTGACACGAAGATGTCGGTCAGGGAGGTCTACTGGGGTCTGGTTCCCGACATGACCGGCACCTTCATCCTGTCGAAGCTCGTGCGCCCCGACATCGCCAAGGAACTCACCTTCACCGCTCGAGTGTTTTCGGGAACCGAGGCTGCCGAGATGGGCCTGGTGACGAAGCTCAGCGACACACCCAAGGACGATGCGCTGGCGCTGGCTCGCGAGATCGCCTCGATGAGCCCCGGCGCCGTGCGCGGATCGAAGGCGCTGTTCAATCGGATCGTCAACGACGGCGCCGCCGAGCAGTTCGCGGCCGAGCGGCGAGTGATCGGTGCTCAGATCGGCACGCCGAACCAGGTCGAGGCCGTCATGGCCGGCTTCGAGAAGCGCCCGGCGGTCTACGCCGAGGTCTGAGCGGAACCGGTCAGCCAGAAGTCGCGAAGCCGGGCGACGAACCGGTCCGGGTCGACGAGGTGCGGATAGTGACCGAAATCGGGCCAGTACTCGACCGTGCTGTTCGAGATCCGCTGGGCGAGCCATTCCGCGTACCCGGCGCCGGGATCGAGCCCGAAGAGCGCGAGGTAGGCCACAGCACGGCCGGCGTACCCGGCGAGCGCGGCATCGACCGTGGCAGCGATGACCTCGACCGGTTCGGTGAGCAGCAACTCCCAGACGCCGAGCACCACCTCGTGGTCGGCGCGGCGCAGCCCGTTGATCCGCGCCTGTTCGTCGGCGGGCAGCTTGTCGCCCATCATCATCTCGAACATCGCGTCGACGACGAGTCGGTACTGGGCAGGGTCGCGGAGCATCGGCTCGGCGGGCATCAACTGGGCCTTGAACGAATCGAGCTGAAGGGATTGGTCGATGTCGACGACCGACGCCACGTCGAGCACGGATCCGGCAGCCGTGACCACGGCGCCGCCGAGCGAATGCCCGACCAGATGTGGCCGCACGATCTGTGCCGCGCCGAGTACCGCGGCAACATCGCCGGCCATGGCTGCGAGATCGTAGGACGTAGCGGTGGCCGACTCGCCGTGGCCACGCAGGTCGAGCGTGATCACGTCGTTGGTCGAGACGAGCCGGTCGACGATCGGAGCGAACGACGCCGCCGATTCGGTGATGCCGTGTACGAGCACTACGGGCTCACCCGAGCCGACTCGACTCCAAGCGATCGCGGTTCCGTCGGTCGCAGTGGCGGTGTGCTGGTGACTCATGTCGCAAGTGTCGCGCAGCCGTCCGGCTGCCGGTTCACGCTGGCCCGTTCGGTTTTGTGCGGAATACGTCGCACATGGTGAGAACTAATCCGCACAGAATGCACCGGGTTGCCACGTTGGCAGGTCGGATTCAGGTGGTGCTGAGTTCGAGCCCGGTGAGGCCGCGGATCACGAAGTTCGGGTGGTAGGTGGGTTCGGCCGCCAGCTGCAAGTGAGGGAAGCGTCGTACGAGGCCGGCGAGTGACACCTCGATCTCCTGGCGGGCGAGCGGCGCGCCGACACAGAAATGGATACCGCCGCCGAAGGCGATATGGGCGGGGTCGTTGCGACCCACATCGAAGCGGTCGGGATTGTCGAACCGCCGCGGGTCGCGTTCGGCCGAGCCGAAGAGCATGGCGACCTCGTGACCCACCTCGAGCTTCTCCCCGGCGATCACAACACCAGGCTCGAGCACCCACCGCTCGAACAACTGCAGTGGTGCGTCCCAGCGGAGCAGTTCCTCGACGGCCGCCTTGGCCGGCACCTCGCCGCGTACGAGGCGCTCCCACTCGCCGAGGTGGAGCATCAATGCTCGCACGCCGTTGCCGAGCGTGTTCACCGTTGCTTCGTGGCCGGCCTCGAGCAGCACCATGGTCGTGGAGATGATCTCCGCTTCGGTCAGCACATCGCCCTCGTCCTCGACGCGGACGAGTTCGGAGACGAGGAGTGAGTCGGGCTCGCGCCGCTTCGTAGCGATCAGCGCCTTGGTGTAGTCGATGTACTCTGCCGCCGCCCGGTTGGCGGCGACCATCACGTCCTCAGTCGGAGCCAGCTCGTACATCTTCACGATCTTGTGCGACCAGTCGAGCAGTGCCAGCGTGTCTTCGCGCGGGACGCCGAGCATGGCGCAGATGACCGCCACCGAGAAGGGCTGTGCATAGTCGGCGAGCAACTCGAACTGCCCTCTCTCGCGACATGCGTCGAGGAGTTCATCCGACCATCGTTCGATCTCCGGTCGCATGGCCGTCACCGCCCGCGGCGTGAACACCTTTGCCACCAGACGTCGGATGCGGGTGTGGTCAGGCGGCTCGAGACACAGCAGCGACCATGCCTCGTGCTGGTGGAACGCCGCCCACCTCGTGTCGGGCTCCGGACGGCCGAACTCGGCATGGGTATAGCGCGGCGTGTACGAGCGGCCGAGCCGCCGGTCGCGCAGCGCCTCGTGAACGTCGGAGAACCGGGTGATCGTCCACTGCCCGGTCTGCTCGTTCCAGAATCCCGGCGCCTGCTCCCGCAGGGCATTGAGTGCGGGATACGGGTCGGCGAGGAAGACCGGATCGTGCGGGGTGAACACTCCGCCCGGCTCGACCCGATCGTTGCTCACCCCTCAGCGCAGTTCGTGGATCTCGTAGACGAGTGTGCCGTCCTCCATGAAGGTGCCCTTGGCGACAGCCTGGATGCGATTGATCCACGAATAGCGCTCGTCACCGGTGTGATAGAGCGGGGCGGCGTACACCGTCATCGTGTCGAAGAGCATCCGCCCGCTGTAGGTCATGTGGATGATCGCACCGTCGTCGGTCTCCACCGTTGCCTTCACATCGAGGGTGCCGTACCCCTCGGGCGAAATCTTGATCCAGTCGGCGGCGGCATGGCCCTTGAGCTCGGCGTTGAGGCGCTCGCCCTCCATATGGAGGCCCGTGACCTCACCGATGGCGAGCGTGGGTGACACCGAGAACGTCTCGGCGAGCGAGACGGTGGCGAGACAGAGCGGTACGAGTTCGAGAGTCATGCGACGATCATCGCGCACTCATGAGCGCGGCGGGGTCAACGTGGAGCTCGTGTCGAGTTCGTCGGCGGAGTCGGCCACCACTCCACGTTCGGAATGGCCCGGAACTCGTCGGTGAGGTTCGGTGTCCCGCCGTGCCATGCTCGCACGTCGCGGATCTGTACCGCTCCCGCCGGCGCAGGACAGACCGTGCTGAGCCGCATCCACTCGGGTTCTTCCGACCGTCGAGGGATCGGTGCCCGTGAGCGCTGGGTGCCGGGGATCTGGCGGGTCGGACCGTTGAGTGGCGTCATGTCGACGGGCATGAAGTTGACGCACACGTACGGACAGGGAAGATCACGTACCGAGACCTGACCGG
>DASQFE010000069.1:0-9295 GCA_035633295.1 Ilumatobacteraceae bacterium
GGTCGAACCCGCGCGTTGGACCGCCATGCTGGCGCCGATCATCCGCCGTCTCACCGAGCAGGGTGTCGACACCGACATCGTCGTGCTCCCTCACGCACCCGACGGCCGTGACCTGGCACCGCACCTTGCGCTCGCCCTCGATCGGCCGCTGCTCGCCGGCGCGACCGAAGTCTCCGCCCACCGTGTTCGAGTCGCCCGTCGAGGCGGGCTCGAACTCCACGAGCAACGACCAACGGGACCCTTCGTCGCCACACTCCAGACCGGAGCCCGAGGGCCCGTCACGTTCGAAGCTTCGCCGGCGATCGAGCGCATCGACCCACCGAGCGACGCCCCGACCACGCACGAAACGCGTGACGCCCACGTGATCGAGGTGATGCCCCCCGACGTGCAGACCATGGACCTCACCGAGGCGCGCCGGATCGTCGGTGGCGGCGCCGGTCTTCAGAACGAGGCCCGGTTCGAGCAACTCGACCGGTTCGCCACAACCATCGGCGGGGTGATGGGCGCAACCCGCGTCATCACCGACCGGTCGTGGGTGCACCACGATCGTCAGATCGGTACCACGGGTGTCGTTGTCGATCCCTTGCTCTACCTCTCGTTCGGTGTGAGTGGAGCGGTGCAACACACGAGCGGGCTCGGACATCCCGACCACATCATCAGCGTCAATACCGACCCGCACTGCCCGATGATGTCGATGTCCGACCTGGCGATCGTCGCCGACGCCAACGAGACGCTCGACGAACTGCTCCGCCTGATCCAGCCCATCGCCGACCACCAACCGACCGGCGCCAACCATGTCTGAACCGACGCCCATGGCTGAACCAACGACTGCCGACGCCATCGTGGTCGGTGCGGGACCGGCAGGTGCTGCGGCCGCGACGGTGCTCGCTCGCCAGGGATTCTCGGTGATCCTGCTCGAGCGGGGCGGTTTCCCCGGCTCGAAGAACATGTACGGCGGTGTCGTGTACCCGCGCATCCTCGACCAGTTGCATCCCGAGTGGTGGCTCGACGCGCCGATCCAGCGCTGGGTCACCAGGCGATCCACCATGGTGCTGACCGAGACCCAGGCGCTCACGGTCGACTTCCGTTCGACCAACTGGGGCGCGCCTCCGTACAACGGCGCCACGGCTTACCGACCCGACTGGGACCACTGGCTCGCCGGCAAAGCCGAAGCCGACGGCGCACTGCTCGTGTGTTCCACCACCGCGACCGGCCTGCTGCGCGACAACCGCGGCCAGGTGGTCGGTGTCACGACCGACCGCCCCGACGGCGATCTCCGCGCCCGTGTGGTCATTGCGTGTGATGGCGTGAACAGCTTCCTCGCGAAGGAAGCCGGGCTCTACGGCGAGGTCGACGCGGCCAACTACACCCTTGGCGTCAAGGAGACGATCGCCCTGCCCAAAGATGTCATCGACGAGCGTTTCGGCGTTCGCGACCGCGAAGGCGTCGACATCGAGATCCTCGGCGGCACGTCAGGCGTCAACGGCGGCGGGTTCATCTACACGAACCTCGAAACGCTCGCTGTCGGTGTGGTGCTCAAGCTCCCCAAGCTCGGCGCGCAGAAGTTGCGACCCGAACAGATCATCGCCAACCTCAAGGCGCACCCGGCGATCGCTCCACTCGTCGAGGGTGGCGAGATCAAGGAGTATTCGGCGCACGTGATCCCCGAGGCCGGCATCTCGATGATGCCGAAGATGACGGGCGACGGGATGCTCGTGGCGGGCGACGCGGCGGCGATGTGTCTGGCCGCGGGCATCTGGCTCGAAGGGGTCAACTTCGCCATGGCGAGCGGCATGTACGCGGGCGAGGCCGCCGCCGAGGCCCTCGTCGCGAACGACACGAGCGCTGCCGGGCTGGCGGGCTACGAACGCCGGTTGAACGATACATTCGTGCTGCGCGACCACCGCAAACTGCGCCGGGCGCCGTCGCTGGTGCTCTCGGATCGGGTCCAGCATCTCTACCCCGACATGATCGCCAATACGGTGGAGCGCATGTTCCGCGTCGACAACCCGACTCCCAAGCCGGGATTGCGACGGATTCTCAACGAGGAACGCAAACGCGCCGGCATCAAGCTGCGCGATCTGGCCAGAGACGCCCGTGACGGAATGAGGACATTCGGATGAGCACTCCATCGACGAAGACGGGGCCGATCGGCGAACGCTGGCCCGAGTTGTCGTTCGAAGACCTGATCGGCTCGACGCGTTTCGACATCCACGAACGCGCCCACATCACCGTCGACGACACGATCTGCGCCGATTGCTCGACACGCGAGTGTGTCGTGGCCTGCCCGGCGAACCTCTTCGTTCCCACCAGCGATGGCGGCATCCTGTTCAACTACGAGCAGTGCTTCGAGTGCGGCACCTGTTACCTGCTGTGCAACAAGGAGGGCGCCATCACGTGGACCTACCCCGAGGGCGGCCACGGGGTCGTCTTCAAGCGAACGTGATCGCACGGAGTTCGGCATGAGGGTCACCGTGTGCTGGAAGTGGGTGTCGCTCGACCGCGAACACGACGTCGACGAACGCTGGGCCGGGGTGTCCGCAGCCGACGAGGCCGCGCTCGAGGTGGCACTCTCGTTTCGTGACGTCCTCGCCGACTGTGACGTGCAGGTGATCTGTCTCGGGCCGCCCGAGGCCGACGACGTGCTGCGCGGCGCGCTCGCCGCCGGCGCAAACTCGGCGACAAGAATCGACGCGTCGCCGGAACTCGACGGACGCACGGTTGCCGGCGCGATCTCCGAGCACCTCCGCATGGCCGACCTGGTGCTGTGCGGCGACTACTCGATCGACCGGGGCACTGGCTCGGTGCCCGCGTTCATCGCCGCCGAACTCGGCGCGGCCCAGGCCCTCGGCCTGGTCGACATCGACATGGCGACGGCAACCTCCATGCCACTTCGCGTGGTGCGCCGCCTCGACGGTGGTCGCCGAGAAGTGCTCGATGTGCCCCTCCCGGCCGTTCTGTCGGTCGAGGGATCGGTGGCGAGGCTCCGTCGGGCGCCGCTGGCCGCATCGCTCGCCTCGCGTGCCACGCCGATCACGGTGGTGGCGGGCCCCTACGGCCGGCCGGCCGAGGCCGAAGTACACCCGTACCGACCGCGGGCCCGAACGCTGCCGGCCCCGGCAGGTGACTCGCTCTCGCGAGTCAGGGCGATCCTCGATGTCGGTGGTAGCGACGGGCATGCCGAAACGATCACCCTCGAGCCACCGGCGGCCGCACGCCGAATTCTCGAACAGCTCGACGAGTGGGGCTACGACACCCCGCTGCCTGGTTGACCCGCCCATGCACCTCGGTGATGCGACGTGGAACGAAATCGAGCTGGCCACCACGACCGGTCGGCGGTCCGACGACGGCACCCTCGCACCAATCCTGCTCATTCCGATCGGGTCGACCGAGCAGCACGGGCCCCACCTTCCGCTGGCAACCGACACGATGATCGCCGAGGAGATCGCGGGGCGAGCGGTTCATCGCACCGATGGCCTCATGATCGGCCCGACGATCTCGGTCAGTGCTTCAGGCGAGCACGCCGACTTCCCGGGCACGCTGTCGATCGGGACGGCGACCACGACGGCCCTCGTCGTCGAGTTGGTGCGCAGCGCCGACTGGGCTGCCGGCGTGGTGCTCGTGAACGGCCACGGCGGAAACCACGGGGCCATCACCGAGGCCGTGGCGACGCTCACGACCGAGGGGCGCATGGCGCTGGGGTGGTGGCCGTCGTGGCCACGACGCCTCGATGGAGGCCCCGCCGACCTCCACGCCGGGCGGATCGAGACGTCGATGATGCTGGCGATCGACCCCGGACTCGTGCGGCTCGAACTCGCCGTCGCCGGGGCCGACGCGTCGATCGATGAGCTGCGTGCGCACGGGGTTCGTGCTGTCAGTGCCAACGGTGTACTCGGTGACCCCGATGGCGCATCGGGACGCGAGGGCGAAAGGTTCATCACCGCGTTCGTCGACGACCTCATTCATCAGATCGAGCGATGGCGACCGATCGACCCGGCGATCGACCCGGCCATCGACCCGGTGTTGGAGACCTGATCGACGCCGTGCGGTATCGACTCGACAGTTCGTGGCAGCGATATCCCAGCATCGTGCTCGCCGGGTCGCCGCTGCGTCTGTTCCGTACGACGCCGGCCGGGACGCACGTGCTGGATCGACTTGCCGATGGTGACGACGTCGAGCCGTCCGCGCTCGTCGACCGACTGCTCGATGCCGGTGCGATCCATCCATGCGCCCCAGCACGGCCGCCAGTCCACGGGGTGACGGTCAACAGGGTGACGGTCGTGACGCCCCAGTTACGCACCGACGCGGCGAGCCGGATCCATGACGACGGCCGCATCACCATCGACGACGGATCGATGCCGCCGCTTGCCGGTGCCACCAACCGCCTCGCCATCACCAGCGGCCCGGCGGCTGCTCGAAATGCGGCGCGGCCATTCATCGACACCGAACTCGTGGTGTTCCTCGACGCCGACGTCGAGGCCCCCGACGGCTGGCTCGAACCGCTCCTCGCCCACTTCGACGACCCGAAGGTCGGCCTCGTGGCCCCCCGGGTCACGGGCGAACCCGGATCGCCGCTCGACCTCGGCGACGAGCCCGCCCGCATCCGCTCGGGCACACGGGTGAGCTATGTGCCCGGAGCGGCACTGGTGGTGCGGGTTGCCGCGTTCGACGACGTGGGCGGGTTCGATCCCACACTTCGGTTCGGAGAGGATGTCGACTTCGTGTGGCGTCTCGACGAGGCGGACTGGCGATGTCGGTACGAGCCTGCGGGAGTGGTGTGGCACGAGCCGCGAGCCACGCTCGGCGCCCGCCTGCGACAGCACGCCGGCTATGGCACCTCGGCTGCCCCGTTGGCCCTACGACACCAGGGCGCTCTCTCACCCGTGCGCTTCAACGGATGGACGGCATTCGTGTGGGCGGCAATCGTCGGCGGCCATCCCGTGATCGGTGGCGCCGCAGCCATTGGGAGCTCACTCGCCCTCAGCCGCAAGCTGCCCGACGTACCGAGGGCCGCATCGTTCACGCTCGCCATGCGCGGGCACCTGCTGGCCGCACGACAGATCGCCGACGCGGTACGGCGTGCTTGGTGGCCGATCGTGCTGGTCGGGTCGATCGTTTCGCGGCGGATGCGGTGGATCGCACTCGCCTCGGTTGTGGCCGACGTGCGATCAGCGCCGACGGACATCGCCTACGGATGGGGGGTATGGAGCGCCATGGTGCGCCACCGCACGTGCGGCCCGATCCTCCCCCGCTTCACCGCGTGGCCGGAGCGCCGACCTCGGCCTGAGTGACCGCTGTCTCGCCCGCCGGGACTTCCTGGCGGGCCTCGACGAGCGCCTGGCGCAGACGTGCGCTGATGTCGTTGCAGTCGGCGCATCCCCAGATGGCGCTGTAGGCAATACAGCCGAGGCAGATCGCGAAGGCCGCTTCGAGGGTGGCGGCCGCGGCGAGCATGGCGATCAGCGCCCAACTCACCGCCGGAGCTTCGAACAGCCAGGCGATCGAGGCCAGGGCGGTGAATCCGAGACCGATCGCCTGGGCGAAGCGCTTCGGCGGGCCCGGAACCTGGCGGGAGTGAAACGCTGCTCCACCGCGAGCCTCGATTTGTGGCGTGGCGAACCGGGTGGCGAACTGTCCGAGCGGCGACAGGGTGGGCCCGGTCGCCACCCTGGCGAGGAAGCCGTAGGTGAGCGGGATCAGTATCCAGCCCTCACGCAGGATCAGGAACGCGAGCGCCATCGTGACCACACCGGCCGCCACGATGCGCGCAGAGGTCTCGTTGACGGGGTCGGGAAACTGCAACAGCCGACTCAGATTCACGATCCGAAGGATATCGCCGACAAACCCGATCAACACAGTCGGGATTTGCTGCGGCCACGAGTCTCGGCGTGGCCGCAAAGCGCCACTACCGTCGTACAGGTGACGATCAGGCTGACCATTCGCACCGCGCTCTGGCGCAGTCACGTGGCGAGCGTCGTCAACCGCGTCGATGGACTCGTTCCCGTCGTGAAGGGCAACGGTTACGGCTTCGGCCGCCTCGAGCTGGCGCAGCTCGCATCAGAGTTCACCGACACCGTCGCCGTCGGCACGATCCACGAACTCGACGGATTGCCCGACGGCCTCAACGCCATCGTGCTCACGCCCACCCTCGCTCCCCCCCTCACGCCCTCGTCGGCCGTGCTCACTGTTGGCAACCGCACCCACGTTGACGCACTGGCCGGCTGGCCGGGGCGAGTGCTCGTCAAGCTCGCGTCGTCGATGCACCGGTACGGACGCGGCCCCGAGTTGCTCGAAGACGCTCGACGAGCCGGGCTCGACGTGACCGGTGTCAGTATCCATCCGCCGATCGCCGGCACCGCCGACGACCACCGCCGCGAGATCGTCGACCTGCTCGATGGCCTCGACCCCGCCCTCTCCGTGTGGGTGAGCCACCTCGATCCGGGCACGTACGCAACGCTGCCCGATACCCACTCGTACCGGCTGCGGCTCGGCACTGGTTTGTGGCACGGCGACAAGTCGTTTCTCCGTCTCGACGCCGATGTGCTCGACGTGCGGTCGATCACCTCGGGCGACACAGCTGGATATCACCAGGGGCCTGTTCGCGGCGATGGCCACCTCGTGATGATCGGAGCGGGAACCGCCAATGGAGTGACGCCGCTCGCCGACGGCCGAAGCCCGTTCCACTTCGATCGCCGGCGCCTCGACCTGCACGAGCCGCCCCACATGCACACCTCGATGGCGTTCGTCCCGCTCGGCGATCCCCTCCCCGACATCGGCGATCGGATCGATCTGCAACGGCCACTCACGATGACGCTCGTCGACGAGTACGTCTGGCAGTGACCGCGCCGGCGACCACGTCTCGCGCCACTGGCGCGGCCGAGCGGCTGTCCGGCCCGGACGTCGTGAGAGCCGTCGCCCTGATCGGCGTGGTCGTGATGAACTACCACGGCTACCTCATCCTTCGCGCCGACGGGCCCCCGGGCACGGGTTGGTTGGAGGATCTCTTCGACCCCTGGGACGGACCGATGTCGACGCGGTTCGCGGCGACGTTCGTGCTCGTGGCGGGTGTCGGCGTGACGCTGATGACCGCATCGAGTGTCGGCGCCCGAGCACTGGCCACCACCGCCGACGCCATCGCCCTGGCGAGCGATCGGGTCCAGGCGATGCGCTGGCGGCTGGTACGCCGCGGTCTGCTGTTGTACGTCACCGGGCTGCTGCTCGAGGAGATCTGGCCCGGCACGATCATCGTCTACTACGGCGCGATGTTCGTCGTCGCCGCAGCCATGTTCACCTGGCGGAGTCGATGGCTGATCGTGGTTGGTGTGGCGGCAGCAATCGGTGGGTCGTTAGTGCGACTGTGGCGCAACGAGCAGGCGCTCGATGGCGTCAGCACGGCGTGGTTGACCGAGCCCGACGAGGGTTCGCTGCGCGACCACGTGTTCGGGGTCATCGTCAACGGCACCCACCCCCTCCTGCCGTGGCTCGCGTTCCTGTGCGCCGGCATGGTGCTCGGTCGACTGCTGCGCACCCCTTGGTGGCGATCCGCCGCGCTCGGCGCCGGCCTCGCACTCGTCGGCGTCGGGTGGTTGGTGTCGTCGCAGGCAACGACGGCCTTCGAGGAAGTTGCGCTGTCGATCAACCCTCTCGACCGCGGCGTGATCTATACCGCCAGCGCACTCGGCACTGCGCTCGTCGCCTACGCGTGCGTCGACTGGCTCGCCACTCGTTACCCGGTCGCCACCGATCCACTGCGCCGCGCCGGGCAGATGACCCTGTCGCTGTACATCGCACACGTACTCGTGTTCAATCTGGTCGTCGACTGGCTCGGGTGGATCGAACCGGCGGGCGTGGAGGTGGCGCTGGCGTTCGCCCTCGGGTTCTGGATCGTCGGGATCGCCGCTGCGGTTGCGTGGCAACGTCGGCTCGGAATGGGACCCGCCGAACGGATCTATCGAACGATCGGAGGGTGAGCATCACCGGGCTGATCGGGCGGTGCGCCGCAGACCTCGCCACCCAACGGCACCCGCCCCGATGAGCGGGCCCTGCTCGCCGAGGCGGGTCGGCGTGATCCGTGCCCCGCGGCTGTACGTCAGCCGGGCCCCGTCGTCGAGAGCAACCTGGGCCGCGTGGAAGAAGGTCGAACCGAACCCGAGGGCGACACTGCCACCCACCACCACGAGCGAAAGGTCGAACGTGTTGCACATCAGCGCCGCCGCGCGCCCGACGACGTCGCCGGCGCGTTGCATGATCTGAAACGACGGTTCGGTCGCCGGACGTCCGGTGATCGCATCGATCGCGAGGCCCGAGGCCTCGGCGTCGAGGCACCCCTGGGTGCCGCAGTAGCACCGTCGTCCGCCCGGTTCGACGATGACGTGGCCGATCTGGCCGGCCTGGCCGGACTCGCCATCGAGGAGGTCCCCGTCGAGCACGACGGCGCCGGAGATGCTGCCCGAGACCGTCACCGCCAGGAAGTTCGGATGGCCCTGCGCGGCACCGAGCCAGCCCTCGGCGAGTGCCAACGCCTTGGCATCGAGCTCGCCGTGCACGGCGAATCCCGTCAGCTCCTCCAGTCGGCTTCGCAGCGGGAAGTCACGCCACGACGGAACACTGATCGGCGTCACCAGGTCGAGCCGGCGGGTCACGAGGCCGCCGCTGCTGACGCCGACAGCGACGATTCGTGCGTGGTGTCGATTGGGGAGCTGCGCAACGAGATCCGCCACGACTCCGGCGAGGGCGGTGTAGTTCGACTCCGGCCCGACGTCGATTTCGATCGGCGCCGATCGCCGGTCGATGAGTACACCTCTCGCCGTCACCAGGCCGGACTGGAAGCTGTGGGCGCCGACGTCGACGGCGAGCACCACATCGATGGGCGGCTGCGGATCGGCGACGAGCGTGTCGCTCGGTGTGACGTCGGACATGGCGGGGCGAACCGTAGCTGGGTACCGACTGGAGCATCGGACGGCTACGGTCTGTGCCGACAGCGAATTTCTGGTCGACTCGGCCTCTCGGCGTGCCGATACAGGCTTTGTCAGATCTTTCATCGCCAACGGAATGACATCCTCACCATGAACCCGATCGCATCGATTCGAGCCACGGACACCGTGCGTTCCCGTCGACGGCGCACGGGCCTCGTTGCCGTCGTTGCGGCGATGACCGTCGCGGGGATGTCGGCGCAGGCACAGGCCGTCGACGAACCAACCGACACCACGACGACAGCCGCCCCGACGAGTGACACGTCGATACCCGTCACCACGACGACCGAGCCGAACCCGCCGACGGTCGAGACCACCACGAC
>DASQFE010000070.1:0-3010 GCA_035633295.1 Ilumatobacteraceae bacterium
GGTTCACAAGGTCGTCGGACGACGCGGCCGACTGCTCGCCCCGGTCGACGGGGCCGACGAAGCGCTGCACGAACTGCGCGAGGTGAGCGTGTGGCGCTCCCGCGACCGGGCAGTGGCCGCCCTACGCGCCGAAGGTGACGATGCGCTCGCCGACGATTTCGCAGCAGCCAATTCGCTGGAAGCGGTCGCGGAGCTCGACGATCGCTGCGACGACTCGACAGTCGCCGGGAGAGCCGCCGGCCTCGCGGCCGACCCCGCTTCGTTCGCCATCGAGGGGAATCACTCGCAGGCACCGTTCGTCGCGGCATGCTCGGCTGTTCACATCGCCGCTGCGTCGGCTGGGGACCAGGAGCGTTACGACGCCGGCTACACAGCCGAACGCACCTTTCAGTCCGAATTCCTCATCCAACGCCTCAACCTCACCTGACCGGCACATCGCACCGAGACGGCGATCGAGACGGCGAAAGCGTCTCAGTTCCGAGCGCGACGGAATGCCTCGACCAGTGCATCGCGCGCTTCGGCGGGCGGGACCTGGCGGGGCGACTCGCGGAGCACCTCGATCGAGTGCCGTAGCTGCGCGATGTAGTCGGTGCAGTTCGGGCAGATTGCAAGGTGCTCTTCGACTTGGACCCGCTCGGTGTCGGGGAGCGCACCCTCCATCCATTCGGTGACCACCTCGACGAGGTGCGCACAGTTCACATCAGGTTGTGCCATCACTGATCCCTTCGTCCGTCCGCACGAACTCCTCGAGGATTGAACGGGCTTTGCTGCGTGCCCGATGCAACAAGACGCGCTGATTCGCCTCGCTGATCACCAGCAGGTCGCACACCTCGTGCGACGAGAATCCGAGCACGTCGCGTAGCTCCAAGACCGAGCGCTGTGTCTCGGGCAACGTTGCAATCGCAGCCAGCAGCCGGTCGCCCAATTCTGCGGCCAGCAGGCTCGCCTCGGGCATGGTCTGCTCCGACGGCGGCGATGACCAGAACCCGGCCCAGCGGCCGGTCTTCTCGAAACGGTCGGGATCAACACTCGGCGTCGCTGCATCGCCGATCGATGAGAATGGTCGGACTCGACCTTCGCGTTCGCCACGGGTCTGTGCCCGATTGACCAGGATTCGGAACATCCAAGTCTTCAGCGATGACCGTCCCTCGAAGCGATCAATGCCCTTGATCACCCCGAGGAAGGTCTCTTGAACCACGTCCTCTGCAGCTTCCTTCGACGCCACATACCCGCGAGCGACATGCAGCATGCTCGTGTAGTACCGGTCGACCAATGATGCGAACGCCCGATCGTCGCCAGCGCGCAGCAGCTCGACGAGCGCTGCTTCATTCGTCGGATCGCCGAAGTCCATTCGACCGAAGACGGTACTCCGGTCACGGCTGACCTCTGTCATCGTTGCCGAGCGCGGTGAGTTCGGCGTCGCTCTGCTCTACGGCGTCACTCCGACGACCACGTGCCACGGAAGTCAGCGAACAACGTCAGCCCACCGTCGACAAAGATCGTTTGGCCGGTGATGTAGCCAGCTTCGTCCGACAACAGGAACGCGGTGACGGCCGCCATCTCCTCGGCGTCGCCGGCGCGACCCATCGGGATGTGGCTCGTCACCATCGCCCGCTTCTCGGGGTCATCGATCCAGGCGCGGTTGATCGGGGTGACAGTCGCGCCGGGCCCGATCCCATTGACCCGTATCCCACGACCGGCGTACTCGAGGGCCAGCGTTTTCGTGAGGTTCTGCATCCCGCCCTTGCTCACGGAATAGCCGAGGAACTTCGGCTTCGGAATGACCTGGTGGACCGACGACACGTTGACGATCGATCCCGGCCGATCATCGGCGAGCAACTGTCGGATCTGCTCGCGTGCGCACAGGAACGACCCGCGCAAGTTGACTGCGATCACGCGATCGAACGCCGCTGCGTCGAGCATGTCGGTCTCGCGAGCGACCTGGATGCCGGCGTTGTTGACGAGGAAGTCAACCGTGCCGAACTCGGCGCGCACATCGGCGAACATCTGCTCGACCGACGCTTCATCCGAGACGTCGGCCTCGACGACGATCGCGCGACTCGGTTGGCTGCACGAGTTCACCGCGTCGACGCAGGCTTCCAGTCCGGCGTCGATTGCTTCCTTCGTGGCCAAGGCACCGTCGAGCGGGCCGACGTAGTTGATTGCGACGTTCACGCCCTCGTTGCCCAGCCGGGTCGCTATCGCCTGGCCGATGCCCGAACTGCCGCCCGTGACGATCGCCGTCTTGCCGACAAGTCCATTCATGACACTCCTCCGATTCTCGGTACCTGGAGCACGATGGATCGTCCTCGCGCCAGTTCAGTCCCGTTCGCCGGGCATCCGTTACACGCCTGCGACCACTGTCGAACGTTTTCGTAACCTTTCGCGGCCTCGACGGACTGCGAGGGCGTGGCGAGTCCAACGATCGGTCAAACCCGCACCGCCGTGAGGCGACGGAGGTCAGGCAAGGGCCTGTTCGCCGACTTCCGGCGGCGGTTGCGGCATCGGCACGATCCGTATCGGTGCCAGGAGGCTGTCGAGTTGGTCACCGAGTACATCGAGGGTGCCATGACAGCCGTCGAGATCGAGCGATTCGAACGGCATCTGCACACGTGTCGAGAATGCGGGTACTACGTCGAGCAGACACGACGAACTGCTGACGTCCTCGGGCGTGTACACCCCCAGCTGCCCTCCAGCCACACGTGCGACGCGCTGATCCGCTTGTTCCACGAAGTCCACCGCACCTGATCGTCTCGTCTCGACTCGTCTCATCACCTCATCGCTTCGGCGCTTCACTCCGGGTCCGTGTCACGTTCGGCAGGTTCGCCAGACAGACCGTCATGACCTGCATCACGTTCGGACGTCAGACAACCGGCTCGTTGGACGATGCCGCGCAGCGCGAGTGGCTCGTGACCGATGGGCTCGGCGGCTTTGCGATGGGCACCGTCGCTGGGCTGCGGACGCGTCGCTACCACGGCCTGCTGATCGTGGCGACCCAACCGCCGATCGG
>DASQFE010000071.1:0-1627 GCA_035633295.1 Ilumatobacteraceae bacterium
ACACCGCCGCCATCGACGAACTCTGCCAAGCCCTCAACGACACCAACACCGTCTACCCCGGCACCAACCTCACCCTGCGCTACAGCATCAAACCCCACCGACGACCGCACACCAATTACTGAGCTATATCAGGAGTCCTGGTGACATCGAGCCGTGACTCGACCGAGTCGTCACGCGCACCCACAACAGGTGAAGTCAGCCCCTACTATTGACTTCACTTATAGCTATAAGTGAAGTTAGACTCAGGCAGTGACTTCACTTCGCCGTGTCACCTACGACAGTGTTCGTTGGGAACCACAGGGGAGGCGATACGCGAGCGAGGCGTCGCCCAAGTACGGGACCTATCACCCCGCCGTGCCGGCCAGGATTGCCGATCTGGCCCTGGACTTGCCGCCGTCCGTACTCGCAGACGCCGAGTCCGCCAGCCGCGAGATCACACGTTTCGACGCCGAACTCGGCGGCGAAATCGCGCCCTTTGCCGCCGTGTTGCTGCGGTCGGAGTCCGCCGCGAGCTCGCAGATCGAAAACTTGACGGCATCAGCCCGCGCCATCGCCGAGGCCGAACTGCCCGGTGGCAAGGCCAAGCGCACCGCCGAGATGATCGTCGCGAACACCGCCGCGATGCAGGCAGCAGTCGCCCTGTCCGACACCGTTGACGCCGACGCCATCCTCGCGATGCACCGCGCGTTGATGGTCAACGAGCCACGGCATACGCCCGGCGAATTTCGCACCGAGCCAGTGTGGATCGGCGGTGGCTCGACTCGAGTCGGCGCGACATTCGTTGGCCCGCGTCATGAGGTGCTCCCCGGCGCGATTGACGACCTGATCGACTTCGCCCGGCGCGCCGACGTTCCCACCCTGCCGCAGATCGCGGTGGGCCACGCGCAGTTCGAGACCATTCACCCCTTCACCGACGGCAACGGCCGCACGGGCCGCGCATTGGTACAAGCCATGCTGCGGAACAAGGGCCTGACGCGTCAGGTGACGGTGCCGCTCTCGGCGGGGCTGCTGGCCGACACGGGCGCATACTTCGCTGCGTTGACTAGCTATCGCGACGGTGACGCTGCGCCGATTGTCGAGCGCTTCTCGCAGGCCACCGTGATGGCCATCGCGAACGGGCGTCAGTTGGTCGCCGACCTTCGCGATATCCGGGAGACCTGGAACGACGTGATCACCGCGCGGTCCGATTCGGCGGTGTGGAGGGTCGCCGATTTGTTGACACGCCGTCCGGTCGTCAACGCTGTGCTGCTGGCGCAGGAACTGGGCATCGAGTCCACCAATGCGCACCGCTACCTCAATCCGCTCACCGAGGCGGGAGTCCTCGTCGAGACAGCCAATGGACCCCGCCACCGAGTGTGGCGTTCTCCTGAAGTGCTCGCAGCGCTCGACGCCTTCGCCGACCGCGCCGGGCGGCGAGGCTGAGGCGGCCCAACGTCACGCAGTGGTGGCGGGCACCTCGTCGAGCACGTCGAAGCGCAGGCCCGATACGGGAGGGCCGAGTAGCGGCAACCGCCGACGCTGCGCCCACAGCACGGGGAGGCCATCGGTGCGGCGCCCCAGCATCCAGCGACGCTCGAGGCGCAGGCCAGTGGTGGGGATGGTGGCCGGTTCGATCTGGTGCACGGGG
>DASQFE010000072.1:0-4709 GCA_035633295.1 Ilumatobacteraceae bacterium
CGGCGGCTCGAACGTGTGCGAATTCGTGCCTTCGGGCACGATGCCGACGATCTCTGCGCAGTCGCCGATGACGTTGGCTGCGATCGAGGTGATCGGTGCCACGGTGGTCACGACCTGGAGATCGCTGGCGGTCTCGTCGCTCCCGCACGCTGCCAGCGTGACGATGGTGGCTGCAATCGCAACGGCAGCGACGGATCGACGAAGCGACCCGGTGGTGGAGGAACGGACGATCATCTGAACGACACTAGTTGCGACCTGTTCGCAATACTACGTCGTGCTCGGATCTGATCGAAGGATCCGCATTCGAGCTCAGCGAGCATCGGCTCGAACCCTTGAGTATGGTCAAACGGATGCCTTCCGACTGCTGGAACGACTCGAAACTGGTAACGAGTCGGCTCGACGCCCAACAGGCCGACGACCTCGAGCGGTTCGTGCGTTCCGGCGGCGCTGCGCTGATCGCCGTCGAGCCCGACGACCCGCTCGCGCTCGCACTCACCGGGGTCGAAGTCATTGCCGATCTTCCCGCCACGGAGTGGTTCGTCACCCTCGCCGACCGCGCCGCGGGCGCACGCCTCGATGGCGAAGTTGCCGTGACGTCGGCTCTTCGACCCCTTCGGGCGGTGTCCGACGACATTCAGGTCGTCGCCACCACGAGCATCCGGTTCGAGCACCAGGCAACCATCACCGTGCGTACGGTAGGCGCCGGCCGGATCGTCGCCACCGGCATCGCCGACCTCGACGCCATCCGACGCCACCCGACACTCGGACCATTCGTGGCTCGCCTCCTCCACCCGGTCGCGCCCAGTAGAACAACCGACTTCGGCGTCGGGGTCGTCGGCTACGGACCGTTCGGAGGAATGGGCTATCTCCACGGTCTCGCTGCCACTGAAACCGACGGCCTCGCCCTCGTCGCTGCTGCGGACTCCGCTCCGGAGCGGCTCGTCGCGGCCCGAGCAGATTTCACCGACCTCGTGGGCCACAACTCGGTCGATTCCCTCGCGGCTGACCCATCGGTCGACATCGCCATCATCGCCACTCCCCCGGTGCTCCACGCCCAACTCGCACTCCAGTTGCTGCGAGCCGGCAAGCACGTCGTGATCGAAAAGCCGATGTGTCTGCGCCGCACCGACGCCGATGAAATCATCGCCACAGCGACCGACCTCGGACTCACCGTCACCGTGCACCAGAGCCGTCGATGGGATCGCGACTGGCTCGCCGTCCGCAATGTCACCGGCAGTGGCGACATCGGCGAAGTCTTCAACATCGAAACGTTTGTCGGTGGCTTCGAGCACCCCTGCCGCGCATGGCACTCGGAGGAGTCGATCTCCGGCGGCGCGATCTACGATTGGGGTTCGCACCACGTCGACTGGATCGTTCAACTGTACGGTTCGGCGCCGAGCCGGGTGTTGTGCAGCGCCCACACCCGGGTGTGGCACGACACCACCAATGCCGACCAACTCAGCTTGTGGATGCAGTGGCCCGACGGTCGCGAGGCAACCTTCCGCCAGAGCGATGTGTGCGCGATCCGCCGACCGAAGTTCCACATCGAGGGCACCAGGGGCACGATCGAGGGTCACTACCGTCCGCTGCGGAGCGACTCCGTCGAGCCCGGCCGCGGGCATGTCGAACAGGTCT
The DNA here is from genome assembly GCA_035633295.1 of Ilumatobacteraceae bacterium. Classification (GTDB taxonomy): domain Bacteria; phylum Actinomycetota; class Acidimicrobiia; order Acidimicrobiales; family Ilumatobacteraceae; genus Sva-07. The sequence continues at coordinate 1,636 of DASQFE010000072.1, forward strand.
CGCACCACGCCGAGGTGCCGGTCGATCTGGCCGTTGCCACCTACGAGGGAGCGATGGGGCTGCGCGAGTCCGTCGTCGGGCCGGCACCGCATCCCGGCTGGGGGTTCCATCGCAACCTCGCCGACCACCTGCTCCTCGGCGAGCCTCTCGCCGTACGACCCGAGCAGTCACGTGACGTCGTCGCCGTGCTCGAAGCCGGTCATCGCTCGGGCGCCAACGGCGGCGAGTTGATCGAACTCGGCTGAACGTGTTCGACACCTCGGTAGTCGGATTCGGGGTCATCGGCGCCCGCTCGATGGTGGCGGCCAACGCAGTGATGCCGGCGATCGATGCGTCCGATCGGGCACGGCTGGTCGCCGTGTCATCGCTCGGTGGGCCGGTTCCTGAGCGTTGGGAACACCTCGGCGCCGGGCTGTACGACGACGTCATCGGCCACCCCGACGTGGAGGTCGTCTACGTCCCACTCCCGAACGGAATGCACCTCGAGTGGGTCGGGAGGGCGATCGCCGCGGGCAAGCATGTCCTGTGCGAGAAGCCGATCGCCCCGACCGCTGCCGATGCCCGAAAGATGTCCGAGGCCGCCGACCGGGCCGGGGTGCTCGTCGCCGAGGCATGGATGACCCCGTTCGATGCCCGCTGGCGTCGGGCGATGTCGATGGCCGCCAGCGGCGATCTCGGTCGGGTCATCGACATCGATTCGTCGTTCACGTTCACGATCGGGCCAGACGGCGACGACAACTACCGCTGGTCGCCCGATCAGGGTGGGGGTGCGTTGCTCGATGTCGGCATCTACTGCCTCGGCCCGATCGTGGAACTCTGGGGAGCACATCCCGACCTCGTCGAGGCATCCGCGCTGTGGCATACATCCGGCGTCGACGCTCGAACCGAGGCGACACTCGAATGGATCGACGGTCGCCAGGCGCGCATCCGATGCTCGTTCGTGGATGCCCACGAGCAGCGCCTCGAGATCGTCGGCCAGGACGCCTCACTGGTGCTCGAAGCCGACGCTCACACCGGCGGGCTGCGCGCCGACACCGTCCTGCTGGCGCGCGCCGACGGCCGCGTCCGCAATGTGTCCGTGACACCGAGCGATCCGTATCTGGGTATGGTCGATGCGTTCGCCGGTGCAGTCCGCGGCGATACACCCTGGCCCCGACCCATGTCTGCCACCGCCGACCTCCTGACCCTCATCGAACGAATCGAGCAGGCGAGCCGATGATCGAACCGCGCCACGAGATGCACGCATTGCCGTCAGGGGTGGAGTTGCACGGCGTCCACTGGGACCCACCCGGTGGAGCCGATCCAGATCTGGTGCCATGGCTCCTCGTGCACGGGCTGGCGTCGAATGCGCGCCTGTGGGACGGTGTCGCCCGGCACCTCGCCGAGCTCGGCCACACCGTGGTGGCGATCGACCAGCGCGGGCATGGTGGCTCATCGAAACCCGAGACCGGATTCGACATGGTCACGGTGGCCGACGATCTCCTTGCGCTCATCGAGGTTCTTGGCTTCGAGCGTCCCGCTGCTGCAGGACAGTCGTGGGGCGGCAACGTCGTGCTCGAACTCGCGTACCGCCATCCCGATGCGGTGAGCACGATCGTGTGCGTCGACGGGGGCTTCATCGATCTCGCAGAACGTTTCCCCGACTGGGACGACGCCGCGTCGGCGCTCGCTCCGCCACGCCTTTCGGGCACACCCCTCGATCAGATCACGCGGTGGTTGCAGACATCGGCGGCTGACTGGCCCGAGGAGGGCCGCCAGGGGACGCTCGCCAACTTCGAAGTCCGCGATGACGGAACGATTGCGCCGTGGCTCACCTTCGATCGGCACCTCCTCGTGCTGCGTGGCCTGTGGGAACACCAGCCGTCGACGCGCTATCCCCTGGTCGACGTTCCGGCGCTGTTGATCGCCGCCGACACCGGCGACGTCGCATGGACGCACTCCAAGCACGACGCGGTCGATGCTGCCGTTGCGCTGCTCCCCCGGGGGCGTGCCGAATGGTTCAGCCCGGCGCATCACGATGTGCACGCCCAACGACCCACCGAGGTCGGTGACCTCCTGCATCGAGCGGTGACCGAGGCCGACTTCTTTCCCCCGAGCCCGACGGAGGCCCCCTTGTGACGACCCCTCGAATCCTGGCGATCATGGGATCGGGCGAAACAGCGCCGACCATGAAGGGCCCACACCGTGCGATCTTCGAGCGGCTCGACGCCGGTACCGACGGGCGGGTGGATGCGGTGCTCCTCGACACGCCGTTCGGATTCCAGGAGAACGCCCCGATCCTCGCGGCCAAGGCGACGGAATACTTCCGCGACGCCGTTGGTCGTGAGGTCGTGGTCGCCGGGCTCGGTCGCACCGACACGGGCGACGTCGTCGCCGTCGAACGTGGCGTATCGCGCGTCCGTAATGCCGACTGGGTGTTCGCCGGGCCGGGGAGCCCCACATTCGCGCTCGAACAGTGGCGCAACACCCCGGTTCCCGACGCACTCGCCGAGAAACTGCGATCAGGTGGTGCCGTGGTGTTCTCGTCGGCGGCCGTGCTCACGCTCGGCGTGGCGACCGTGCCGGTCTATGAGATCTACAAGGTGGGGCTCGACCCGTACTGGGTGCCGGGGCTCGACGTGCTGAGCGAAATCGGGCTCAACGTCGCTGTGATCCCCCACTACGACAACCAGGAGGGCGGCAATCACGACACGCGTTTCTGCTACCTGGGCGAGCGCCGCCTTGCGATGTTGGAGCCGTCGCTGCCAGATGGCGCGTTCGTCCTCGGCATCGACGAGCACACCGGTGTGATCATCGACATCGACGCCGACACCGCCGAGGTCGTCGGCAAGGGCGCCGTCACACTGCGCCGCAACGGCGAGTGCGCCCGCATCGAAACCGGCCAGACCGTCCCCCTCGACACCCTCCGCGCCGGTCCGACCCATCTCTCCGACACCAGCGCACCGGGGTCAGACCTCGGTCTGACCCCTGGCCGAGGTGGAGCCGGCAAACAACAAGGAGCAGCAGCAGCAGCAGGCAAACAACAAGGAGCAATCGGCGAAACCGCCCCCACCATCGACTCCCTCGCAGCAGCC
>DASQFE010000073.1:0-18063 GCA_035633295.1 Ilumatobacteraceae bacterium
GGCCTCATGGCGAAATGCGAATTGCTGATCACCCCGGGCTCCGAGCAGGTGCGCGCAACGATCGAGCGTGACGGCCTCCTCGCCGACCTCGAAGCAATCGGCGCCACCGTTCTGGCCAATGCCTGCGGACCGTGCATCGGCCAGTGGTCACGGCCCGAGTCGATCACCGGCCGGCCGAACACCATCGTCAACTCGTTCAACCGCAACTTCCCCAAGCGCAACGACGGGTCAGCCAAGACGCTCAGCTTCGTCACCTCGCCCGACACCGTGCTGGCGATCGCGCTGTCGGGCCGACTCGACTTCGACCCCACGGTCGACACCATCACAGCGCCCGATGGCACCGAGATCACTCTCGACGAGCCGATCGGCGAAGTACTCCCCGATGCGGGCTTCGACCCGGGCGTCGACACCTACACCGCTCCTCCGGCCGATGGTTCGGGCGTCGAGGTCGCCGTCTCGCCCACCAGCGACCGGCTGCAGCTGCTGGCGCCGTTCCTGGCGTGGGATGGCAACGACTATCAGGGCCTGCCAGTGCTGATGAAGGCGCAGGGCAAGTGCACCACCGACCACATCTCGGCCGCCGGCCCCTGGTTGAAGTACCGCGGCCATCTCGAGAACATCTCGGGCAACCTCTTCGCCGGGGCGATCAATGCCTTCACCGGTGAGGCGGGAACCGGCAAGGACATCACCGACGGCGAGACCCGCACGTATCCCGAGATCGCCACGCGCTACCACGAGGCCGGTATCAACTGGGTGGCCATCGGCGACCGCAACTACGGGGAAGGGTCGTCACGCGAGCACGCCGCGATGGAGCCCCGCTTCCGGGGCGGCCTCGTGATCCTGACCCGTTCGTTCGCCCGCATCCACGAGACCAACGCCAAGAAGCAGGGCCTCTTGCCGCTGACCTTCGCCGACCCCGACACCTACGACCTCATCGGCGAGGACGATCGCATCAACGTCCTCGGCCTCCCGCCGGTGCCGGGCCAGAACGTGACGTGCCAGATCGTGAAGCCCGACGGCACCACCATCGACTTCGAGGCCGTACACACCTTCAGCCCCGAGCAGGTCGAGTGGTTCAAGGCCGGCTCCGCTCTCAACATCGTTCGCCAGAAGGTCGCCGCCGCCGGCTGAGCGTTACATCCGGGGTCAGACCCCAGATGTAACGGTTACCGTGCTCGGCATGGAGATACGAGAGGCGATTCGTACCAACGGGAGCGTTCGAGACTTCACCGACGAGCCGGTCGAAGACGCGACAATCACGAGCATTCTCGACGACGCACGGTTTGCGCCTTCCGGCGGGAACCGTCAGCCGTGGCGTGTGGCGGTCGTGAAGGACCCGTTGTTGCGACGCGAGCTGGCGACGCTCATGCAGCCGGTGTGGGACGAGTACATGGAGACCGCGATGGTGGGCGGCACACCGTTCAATACCGTCGACTACACCACGCCGACCGACATCGTCCCGAACAAGGCCAATGCCCTGCTGAGCAACATCGAGGCCATCCCGGTGGTCCTTGCCGTTGCCGTCGACCTGTCGAACGTCGCGATGATGGACAGCGGCCTCGACCGCCAGCCGGTGACCGGCGGCGCCTCGATCTACCCGTTCTGCTGGAACCTGATGCTGTCGGCACGCGCTCACGGACTCGGAGGTGTCATGACCACGTTCCTCAGCCGGGTCGAGCCGGCCGCCGCCCCCGCACTCGGCCTGCCCGAACACCATGCACTCGTCACCACGATCTTTCTCGGCCATCCGGTGCACCAACCGACGAAGCTCAAGCGGAATCCCGTCGGGTCATTCAGCACCACCGACCGATTCGATGGGCCATCCTTCGGTTCGTAGGTATCAGGCGGCGTCGATGGCAGCGCGGACTTCCGCGACGTAGTCACCTACTGCGTCGGGACCAGCGTCCATCAGTCGACGAACAACGCTGGCACCCTGGATGACGCCGTCGGCCACGCGGGTCGCCTGGTATGCCTGCTGGGCATTCGACACGCCGACGCCGACGAGCACCGGCGTGTCGGTGATCGCTTTGAGCCGCGCCGCGAGCGCGGTCGCCGTGTCGGCCAACGAGTCACGCTCACCGGTGACGCCGAGCAGGCCCACCGAGTAGATGAACCCACGCGACCGTGCCGCAACGCGCGGCAAGCGCTCGTCGGGGGCGGTGGGCGCGGCGAGCATGATCGTTTCGATGCCCTCCGCATCGGCAGCCGCGCACCATGGCTCGGACTCCTCCAGCGGAAGGTCGGGAAGGATCGCGGCGCTGATCCCCGCCCGCTTCAGCTGCGAAGCGAAACGCGTCGGTCCCGGGTGGTGGACGAGGTTGTAGTACGTCATGACGGCGAGTGGAATGTCGACGTCGAGGCCCGGCACCTCGTCGAGGATCGATGTCGGCGTGACACCCAGCTCCAGTGCGAGCTGAGACGCCTGCTGGATCACCGGCCCGTCCATCACCGGGTCGGAGAAGGGGATTCCGATCTCGACCGCGTCGGCGCCATTGGCAGCACACGCCCGAATCGCAGCCTGCCAACCGGGGTACCCGCCCGTGATGTACGGAACCAGCAATTTGCGACCCGCATCTCGCTTGGTGCGGAACTCGGTTTCCAATCGACCGTAGGCCGCCTCTCCCGTCACAACCGATCCGCCAGGATGCCCATCATCTGGGCGACATCCTTGTCGCCGCGGCCCGAGAGATTCATCAACACGGTCTGGCCCTGCATGTTCGGCGCCTCCCGAGTGATCCAGGCCACCGCGTGCGCGCATTCGAGTGCCGGGATGATCCCTTCGGTCTGCGACAGCAGCTGGAAGCCATCGATCACCTCGGAATCGGTCACCGACGGATACTCGGCTCGACCGATCGATGCGAGGTAGGAATGCTCCGGGCCGACCCCGGGGTAGTCGAGACCGGCCGAGATCGACATGGCCTCCTCGACTTGGCCGACCTCGTCCTGCATCAGGTTGCTGCGCATCCCGTGCACGACCCCGGGCACACCGCGACCGATCGCTGCGCCCCCGGCGGGCTCGACCCCGATGAGGCGCGTCTCGGCCTCGTCGACGAACCCACTGAAGATCCCCATCGCGTTCGAGCCGCCTCCGACGCACGCGACCACGACATCGGGCATCGCACCGGTCATGCCGACAATCTGAACACGGGCCTCATCGCCGATGATCGACTGGAACTGGCGAACCATGTAGGGGTACGGATGCGGGCCGACAACCGAGCCGAGGCAGAAGTACGTATCGGACACATTGGCCACCCAGTGCCGCATCGCTTCGTTGACGGCGTCCTTGAGCGTGCGACTCCCGCTGTGCACGGCCTCGACCTCGGCACCGAGCAGCTTCATACGGAACACGTTGAGCTCTTGGCGCTCGACGTCGACCGCCCCCATGTACACCTTGCACTCCAGGCCCATGAGCGCAGCGGCCGTGGCGCTGGCCACCCCATGCTGGCCGGCTCCGGTATCTGCCACGATTCGCTTCTTGCCCATCCGTTTCGCGAGCAACGTCTGGCCGATGACGTTGTTGATCTTGTGCGAACCGGTGTGGTTGAGGTCCTCGCGCTTGAGAATCAGGCGGATGCCGAGCTTCGTCCCGAGGTTGTGGCACTCGGTCATGATCGACGGGCGGCCCGAGTACTGCGTGTGCACCCGAGTCAGCTCGGCCCGGAATTCGGGGTCGGCCCACGCGTCCTCGAAGGCCGCTTCGAGTTCCTGGCACGCAGGCACCAGCGTCTCGGGAACGAACCGTCCGCCGAATTCGCCGAAGCGGCCAGTGGCATCGGGGGGTGCGGTGAGGGTGGTCGGGCTGTCGTCGAGTGCAGTCATTCGAAGTCCCAGTCGTAGGGGATGTTGTCGTCGCCGAGGTACGGCGTCGACGCGTGGGCACGGGCGTTCTCGATGAAGCGCTTGACGGCGAGTGCGTCCTTCTTGCCCGGTGAGCGCTCGACCCCCGTGGCGACATCGACACCCCAGGGCTGCACTTCGGTGATCGCCGCGCCGACGTTGTCCGGCGTCAGGCCACCGGCGAGGATCAGCTTCATCGAATCCGGAGCGTCACCGGCCAGCGCCCAGTCGAACACCCGGCCTGAGCCGGGCTCCGGTCCGTCGATCATGATCACGTCGGTGCCGTACTCGGCCGCTCGGGGGAGGTTGGGATCACCGGCGTTGAACACCTTGATCACCCATCGGAACGCCTTCGCAACCTGCTGGGTGTCGGCGGCGGTTTCGCGTCCGTGCAGCTGCACTGCCTTGACGCCCGCCTTGTGAGCGACGTCCACGACGCGACTTGGGTGCTCATTACGGAAGATGCCGACCGTGAGGATCTCGGGAGGCAGGCGGCGCGTGATGTCGTAGGCCACTTGCGCTGCGATCTGACGCGTGGAGCCCTGGACGAAGTTGAACCCGACCGCGTCGGCCCCCATGGCGACGGCCAGCAGGGCATCGTCTTCGTTGGTGATCCCACAGATCTTGACGAACATGCAGCGCTCACGGTACCGGCCGACGCGCGTACGCGAGAGATTCATTGCCGAGAACCTCGCGCGCCTATCGTCGACGGGGCATGGGACGACTGGACGACATCGACCTGACCGCACGGCTCGGAACGGACGAGTACGAGAAGCGACTGGCGGTGGCACAGGAACGATTCGTCGAACTCCGACTCACGCTCGGTGGCCAGATCGGTGAAAAGCGTGTCGGCCCCGGCCTGCTCGTGGTGATGGAGGGGGCCGATGCCGGCGGAAAGGGCGGGGCAACCCGCCGAATTGTCGAGCCGCTCGACCCGCGTCACTTCAGCGTGTACGCCTATGCCAAGCCCGACGAGCGCGAGAAGCGTCACCACTTCCTCTGGCGCTTCTGGACCAAGATCCCCGGTTTCGGAGGGATGTGCGTGTTCGATCGGAGCTGGTACGGCCGCCTGCTTGTGGAGCGCATCGAGAAGTTCGCCACGACTGAGCAGTGGACGAGGGCCTACGACGAGATCGTCGAGTTCGAACGCAGCTTGGTCCTCGAAGGCGTGATCCTCGTGAAGTTCTACCTCCACATCAGCGAAGACGAGCAGGGCCGACGTTTCGAGAGCCGCCGGGACGATCCGCTGCGCAACTGGAAACTGAACGACGAGGACTGGCGCAATCGGCAGAAGTGGCCCCAGTACATCGAGGCTGCCGAGGACATGTTTGCTCGCACCGACCATGAGCTCGCCCAGTGGGATGTCGTGTCGGGCGAGAACAAGAAATGGGCACGCGTGACGATCCTCGAAACGCTCAACCAGCGCATCGAGGAGGGCATCTCCCGATGGGAGATGCTCAACACGCCGACCAGCTGAAGTCAGGCCGGGTGAAGCCGTTCAACCGATGAGTTCGGCGATCGTCGCTGCGGGGTCGTGGCTGGTGACGAGGGTCTCGCCGACGAGTACCGCGTTGTAGCCGGCTGCGCGCAGTGAACGGGCATCGTCGGCGCCGCGCACCCCGGACTCTGCGACCTTGGTGGCCCGGGCGGGAATCACGCCGGCCATTCGCACCGCACGGGCGTGGTCGACCTGGAACGTGACGAGGTCGCGCTGGTTCACGCCGATCAGCGTGGCGTCCGCCGAGAGCGCGTGTTCGAGTTCGGCTTCGTCGTGGATCTCCACGAGTACGTCGAGGCCGACGTCGACCGCGAGTCGATGGAACGCGTTCAACTCGGCCGGCTCAAGTGCGGCAGCGATGAGCAACAGGCAATCGGCGCCCATGATCCGAGCGTCGAGGACGTCACGTTCGCTGACCGTGAAGTCCTTGCGGATCACGGGGAGCGAACACGCCGCGTGCGCGCGTTGCAGGTCTGCAACGGATCCGCCGAAGTGCTCCGCATCGGTCAGCACCGACAGGCATGACGCTCCCCCTCGTTCGTAGGCGGCCGCCATTTCAGCAGGATCAAGATCGGCGTTCAAGTCACCCTTCGATGGTGAGCGCCGCTTGATCTCTGCGATCACTCGCAGTTGCCCGCGATCAGCGAGTGCCGATCGAAACGGGCGGGTCGGTGGCATCGATCGCGCTTCGTCGAGCAGCCGCTCGAACGGACGGGCGTCGGCGGCGGCAACCTCGCGATGGCGTTCGAGAATGCGATCGAGGTAGGTCGCCGCCATCTGAGGTCCCGTTGCCTGCGGTGCTCGGGTCAGAGACCCTTGCCGCGTACCGGAGTGAGCATGGTGAGCTCGGGCCGCCCAGCCAGGATCCCTCCGAACGCGTTCATGATCTGCTTCATGACATCGCTCGTGCTGTGCGCCTGCAGCGCATCGCCGTCGGCGTACAGCTCGTACATGTAGGCGACGTTGGCATCGTTGGGGTCTTCGAGGAGGTGATACAGCTTCGTGCCCTCCTCCGATCCGACGTGATCCATCATGGGGGCGAGACCGGCGTACAGGTCGTCGCGCTTTCCGTCGATGCAGGTGAACTTGGCGATCATGGCGATTTGACTCATGAGCGCCGACCGTAGCGGCTCGAACGGCTCAGAACCCCAGCCGATCACTGATCGTGGCGAGCAGCTCCTCGATCGGGACCCGCACCTGTTCGGTGGTGTCGCGATCGCGGATCGTCACCGCCCGATCCTCCAGCGAGTCGAAGTCGACAGTGACCGCCAAGGGCGTACCGATCTCGTCCTGTCGCCGATAGCGCTTGCCGATGTTCTGGGTCTCGTCGTAGTCGACCATGTAGCGATCGGCGAGCATGAGACGAATCTCGTGCGCGAGCGGCGTGAGCGTGTCCTTCTTCGACAGGGGCAGCACGGCGACCTTGTACGGAGCCAGCCGCGGGTGCAGCCGCAGCACCGTGCGGGTCTCGTCGTTGACCACGTCCTCGTCGTAGGCAGCAAGCAGGAAGGCGGCCATCGTACGAGTAGCACCCGCCGCCGGTTCGATCACATACGGCACATAGCGCTCGTTGGTCTGCGGGTCGAAGTAGTCGAGCTTCTCCCCTGAGTGTTCGGCATGCTGCTTGAGGTCGTAATCGGACCGTTGGGCGATGCCCTCGAGCTCGTCGAAGCCCCACGGAAACGCAAACTCGACGTCGGACGTGCCCGACGAATAGTGCGACAGTTCGTCATCGTCGTGGGGACGCAGGCGCAGCATGTCGGCGGGGATGCCGTGCTCGATGTACCAATCGAGACGGGCGTTGCACCAGTACTCGTACCAGTGCGAGCTGGTCTCGGGAGGCACGAAGAATTCCAGCTCCATCTGCTCGAACTCGCGGGTGCGGAAGATCCAGTTCTGCGGTGTGATCTCGTTGCGGAAGCTCTTGCCGACCTGGGCGATTCCGAACGGCGGCTTCTTGCGTGACGTCTGCAGCACCTGGCTGAAGTTGGTGAACATGCCTTGGGCTGTTTCGGGACGCAGGTAGGCATCGGCGCCGGCGCCCTCGACCGGTCCGGCCTGGGTCTTGAACATGAGGTTGAACTCACGGGCCTCGGTGAAGCTACCCGTCGCCGCGCAGTTCGGGCACACGTTCGGGTCGTCGAGCTTGTCGAGCCGGAACCGCTGCTTGCATTCGGTGCAGTCGACCAGCGGATCGGTGAAGTTCGCGAGGTGGCCCGAGGCCTGCCACACCTGGGGCGGGCTGAGAATCGCGGCGTCGATGAGCACCACGTCGTCGCGCTGCTGCACCATCGAGCGGACCCAAGCTTCCTTCACATTGCGCAACAGGAGCGATCCGAGCGGGCCGTAGTCGTAGGTGGAACGGAAGCCGCCGTAGATCTCGGCCGACTGATAGACGAAGCCTCTGCGCTTGCACAGGCTGACGATCTGTTCGAGGTCGGTGGCAGGCATAGACGAGCCAGGCTACCGATGCCCGGTGTCAGCCGATCAGTGGGTTTCGAACATGGCGACCGCTTTGAGCCGTCGCTCGATGTGGAACTCGAGGGCCCGTGTGGCCAGCGACGACACCTCGTGGGTGGTCGGCGATTCGTCACGGGCGAGCGCTGTGGCAAGCTGTCCACCGAGTATCTCGCGCATCACCTCGAGCGCGCCGGGGGTGACCGCGTGTCCCGACCGACACGATCGGCACAGCACGCCTCCCTCGTTCAGGTCGAAGGCAACGAGAGTAACCTCGGGTGCGGATTCGCCGCACCGTACGCACTGATCGAGTTCGGGTCGCATACCCTCGCTGGCCAGGAGTTTCCAGTAGAACGCGGCGACGTTCAACGACGACGGCGTGGTGGCGATCGTGCGCAGTACGCCGACGAGCATTCGGTAGAGCTGGGGATTGGGTTCGCGTTCGAGCGACAACTGATCGACGGCCTCGATCGCCGCGAGCCCCTGTGACGCCCGGTCGAGCGACGACAGCATCGGCGACAGCGGCTCCACGGACTCGGCCTGACTCACGATGTCGAGCTCGCGCCCCCGGTAGAGCAGCAGCCGGACGTGACTCATCGGCTCGAGCCGGGCGCCGAACTTCGACTTCGTCTTGCGCACGCCCTTCGCGACGGCCCGCACCTTGCCGTTTTCCTCGGTGTGGAACACCACGATGCGGTCCGACTCGCGCAGCTTGTACGTGCGCAGGACAACGCCCGTGTCGCGATAGAGCTCGCCGGCCACAACGATGACGGCCTACGACTCGTCGTCGAGGCCACCGAAGCGGCGCTCGCGTCGGGCGAAGTCGGCAATCGCATCGACGAGATCATCGGGGCTCAGTTCGTGCCAGCGCATCGGATGGAACACGAGCTCGCTGTAGGCGAGTTCCCACACGAGCGATGGTGGTAGCCGAGTCGACTCTCCGAGCACCACGATCAGGTCGGGCTCACAATCGGCCGGGGCGTACAGCGCTTCGGCGACCGTTGCTTCGTTGACCGGCTCGTCGGGCTGCAGCCCCTGCATGGCCTCGGCGAAACGCTGGCGCCCGTCACCGCACGGGTCGACGATCACATGACACGATCCCACCTGACGCTCCCACCACTGGAGATCGACGGGGTCGACTCCCGGTTCGAACGCCCGCAAGGTGAGAAATGAGGCGCCGGCCTGGTCGGCAACCGCTCCGAGACGGTCGACTCGTTCGTCCCATCGCTGGGCACCCAGGTCATCCCAATCGCGCAGTGTGCCACCAACCACCATGATGTGGCGCAGCAGCTGGCGAGTCGGGTCACCCGCCCGCGTGGATTCCACGGCAGTGCCGGTCGCAGTCGACATCGATGACGGAGCCACCTCTCTAGTCTTCCACGCCACGCCTGCGCCGCGTGGGCTGGCTAGCGTACGACTTCGTGTCATCCGGCTCACCCGATCATCTCCTGCACGTTGCCTGCATCATGGACGGCAACGGTCGATGGGCCGGGCGTCGTGGACTTCCCCGCACCGAGGGGCACACCGAAGGTGAGGAGAACCTTGCACGGTTGGTGCGCATCGCCGTGCAGCGCAACATCGGTTGGCTGACAGTGTTCGGCTTTTCGACGGAGAATTGGCAACGGCCGCGGCCCGAGGTTCGACACATCCTCGGCCTGCACGAGAAGCTGTTCGGGCGTGTGGCCGAGCTCAACGAGCTGAACGTCAGGATCCAGTGGATCGGCCGACCGTTCGACTCTCCGATGGCTCGTACGCCCCGGTACGTACAGCGAGCGATCCGCAAGGCGATCGCCGACACGGCTGGGAACACGGGGATGGTGCTCACCGTGGCCTTCGACTACGGCGGACGCTCCGAACTCGTCGCTGCCGTCGAGGCGGCCCGTGCGAGCGGAGACGGCGTGAACCTCGAGACGATCGGCGAGCACCTGTACCTCCCCGAACTGCCACCCGTCGACGTCCTCGTGCGCACGAGTGGCGAGCAGCGCGTGTCCAACTTCCTGCTCTGGCAGGCGGCCGGCGCAGCGATCTACTTCACCGACGCAGCGTGGCCCGACTTCGACGCGGCCGAACTCGACGCCGCGTTGGCGCTCGCTCGATGAGCAACGGCGACGCCGGCACGGCTCTCCATCGGGTCACCTCGGCACTTGCGAATGCCGAGGATCGAACGGGCCAGCAGGAGATGGCTGAGCTTGTTTCCGACGCCATCCTCACGAAGCGGCATCTGATCGTGCAAGCAGGAACGGGCACCGGCAAGACGCTCGCGTACCTCGTTCCCGCGATCGAGGCCGACGCACGAATCGTCGTGGCGACCGCAACGAAGGCCCTCCAGGATCAGTTGGCCACGAAGGATCTGCCGTTCCTCGCCGAGCACATGGGCGTCGACTTCGACTGGGCGGTGCTCAAGGGACGCAGCAACTACGTGTGCCTCCAGCGGCTGCGTGAGATGAGCGCGGGCGATCAGGGGCAGCTGGAACTCGAGACGATGGCGCTGCAGACCAAGGTCGAGATCAAGCGATTGGCCGACTGGTCGGGCACGACCGTGACGGGCGACATGGCCGAACTCGACTGGACCCCGTCGGACAACGCCTGGCGGGCCGTGAGCGTCGGCAGCGACGAGTGTCCAGGCGCTGATCGCTGCCCGCTCGGCGATCCCTGCTTCGCCGAACAGGCCCGGCGGCGAGCGGCGGCCGCCGACGTGATCGTGGTGAACACACATCTGTACGGGCTGAACGTGGCGAGCGGCGGAGCGATTCTGCCTGAACACGATGTCGTGGTGTTCGACGAGGCGCACGTCCTCGAAGACATCATGAGCGACACCGTCGGCGTCGAGATCTCCCCCGGTCGCTTCACGGTGTTGTCCGGCATTGTCCGACGCATTCTCGACGATCCCAAGCTGATCGGTTCGATCGCCGAGATCGCCGAGAGCCTGCGCAACGTGCTCACACCGCACGTCGGCAATCGGCTCTCGACTCCGCTTCCCGATGCGGTGCAGGAGGTGCTCACCGACGCACGACTCCGCCTCGGTCGCGCCAACGAGGTGCTCGTCGCCATCGAGACTCCGATCGAGGACGCCAAGCAGCGCAAGCTCCGCGCCCAGACGATGACGGGGCGAGCCATCGAGCAGCTCGACATCGCCATCGAGGGACGCGATGGATACGTCGCGTTCGTCTCGGGTGCACCCGACTCACCGCGTCTCGAGGTGGCTCCGCTCGATGTCGGCCCCGCGATGGCCGAGGGGGTCTGGTCGCAGCGCACGGCGATTCTCACGAGCGCCACGATCCCGTCGTCGCTTGCATCTCGTGTCGGCATCACACCCGACTCGGTCACGGTCGCCGACGTCGGCAGTCCGTTCGACTACGAGCACAACTCGATGCTGTACTGCGCCATGCACCTGCCGAACCCGAACAGCGACGGGTTCCGCGCCGCCGTGCACGACGAACTCGAAGCATTGATCACTGCAGCGGGCGGACGAACGCTGGCCCTCTTCACGAGTTGGCGATCGATGGACGAGGCCGCCGAGGCTCTCCGAGCACGCATCGACCTCCCCATTCTCACCCAGCGAGACCTCCCCAAGCCGGCGCTCATCAAGGCGTTCTCCGACAGCGCTCAGACCTGCTTGTTCGCCACCGCCGGGCTGTTCCAGGGCGTCGACGTCCCAGGCCAGACCCTGTCGCTCGTGGTCATCGACCGCATCCCATTCCCCCGACCGGACGACCCATTGTTGAGCGCCCGCCGCGAGCAGTTGGGTCCCACCGCATTCGCCAAGATCGACATCCCCCGGGCCTCGATGATGCTCGCTCAGGCCTGCGGTCGTCTGATTCGTTCCGCCACCGACAAGGGGGTGGTCGCCGTGATGGACCCGCGTCTGGGCTCCGCCCGCTACCGATGGGACATCGTCAAGGCGCTGCCACCAATGAAGCGCACGAAGAACCGCGCCGACGCCGAGGCCTTCCTACGCAACATCGCAGACGGGGTCGACATCACAAAAGGTGTCTGACCCCTGTTGTGACGATCAGGTGATGGAGGCGGCGTAGATGCCGTCGATGGTGGCCGCCAGCGCAGCGTCGAACTCGGCGTCTGACTGGCCGGCGCTCAGGCCTTCGGTGAGCGCACGCGAGAAACTGGCGATCATGTTGTGGTTGCGTGACAGCCGCTCGTTGGCTTCGTCACGCGGGTAGCCACCCGAAAGCGCAACCACTCGCGCTACTCGGGGATGCACGATGAGGTCGCTGTAGAAGTTGTCGACCGTCGGGATCGACAGCTTCAGCATGACGGTCTGATCGGCGGAGAGTTCGTCGAGGCGCAGCGAGATCCGGTCGCGCAGGAGGCCCTCGGCCGACTCCTTCTCGGGGCTGTGGATGTCGACCTCGGGCTCGATGATCGGGACGAGGCCGGCAGCGATGATCTCTGCGGCGACCTCGAACTGCTGGTCGACGACCGCATTGACTCCCACTTCATTCGCCAACTGGACCACCGACCGCATCTTCGTGCCGAACACACCGAGGCCGACGGCGCGCTCGCACAGCTCGGTCAGGCCACCGATCGGCTTCATCAACTGCGCGCCGTCTGCGACATCGCCAAGACCCTTGTCGACCTTGAGGAACGGCACCACATGCTTGATCGACCAGAGGTACTCGGCCGAGCCGACGCCCTCGATCTGGCGATCCATCGTCTGTTCGAACAGGATCGCGCCGAGCACCCGCTCACCCGTGAATGCCGGCGACGTCACGATTCGAGAACGCATCGCGTGCATCAGATCGAACATCCCGTCATCCGATGACCAGGCATCACTCTCGATGCCATACAACGCCAACGCCTTGGGCGTGCTCCCTCCGCTCTGATCCAGAGCAGCAATGAAGCCGCGGCCGGTACGGACCTTTTGAAGCATCTCGTCGTTCACCCTCGCGACTGTAGCGAGAGCAGCCACCGGACCGAGCAGGTCGGACTGGGGTCGAAAGACCCTTCGATGGCTACCGTCGTCGTCGATGAGCGCCTCCCAGGTCGTCCACGTCGAGCTCAGCGGCGGCATCGCCACCATCACCCTCGACTCCCAGCACAATCGAAATGCGTTGTCGCGTCAGCTCCTCGATGAGCTGCATGCAGCCCTCGACACCGCTGAACTCGGCGACGCGAGAGCCATCGTCCTGACCCATTCGGGGCCGTCGTTCTGCGCCGGCGCCGACCTGAAAGAGCGGGCCGCTCAGGGAAACGGTCCAAGCGACTCCGGGCCGTTCGTCGCCGCCCTGCAACGATTGATGGACACGCCACGCCCGACGATTGCAGTAGTCGACGGTGCGGTGCGGGCCGGCGGAATCGGACTCATGGCTGCCTGCGACCTCGTGGTGGTCGCGGAGGCGACGACGTTCGCGCTCACGGAGGTGCGAATCGGCGTGGCACCCGCGATCATCTCGGTGCCCATCCTGCGCCGGGTTGCACCGAGCCGAATCGCTGCGGCGATGCTCACCGGCGAGTCGTTCGATGCTGACGAGGCCCGGTCGATGGGATTGATCACACACGTCAGCGCCGATGTCGCCGCAACCGTCGATGCACTGACCGCGGGGATCCTCGCTGGGGCCCCTCGCGCAGTGGCCGAGACGAAACGGCTGCTCCACACCGTTGTGACGATGGATCGCACCGCAGCCTTCGAGACGATGGCCGGCCTGTCGAACGAACTCTTCGAGAGCGCCGAGGCCGCCGAAGGCATGGCCGCGTTCATTGCCAAGCGTCCGCCCGTGTGGCAACACGGCTGACCTTGACGTGCCGTGTGGCACACGTGCGAGAATGATGAACATGACATCCAGCCAAGACCTGCTCGATCGGATCGAGGGACAAAATCTCGCCAAGCGATTCCTCGTCAATGCCGCGACGAACAGCGCCGTCGAAGCCGTCCGGTGGAAAGACGCCGATGGCGCCTGGCAGTCATGGACCATGGACCAACTCTCCGAGGTGACCTCGCGTCTGGTGACCGGACTCGAGAACCTCGGCGTCGGCAAGGGCGACACGATCGTTCTCATGCTCAAGAACCGCCCCGAGTTCCACGCACTCGATCTCGCCGCGCTCTTTCTCGGGGCCACGCCCGTTTCCATTTACAACTCGTCAGCCCCCGAGCAGATCGAGTATCTCGTGAACGACTGCAAGGCGAAGCTCGCCATCGTCGAGAACGACGCGTTCCTCGAGCGGTTCTTGAAGGTGCGATCGGCGCTCACGACCCTCGAGCACATCGTCGTGCTCGAAGACTCCGAACTCGCCGGTGACTCAGTGGTTCGCTACGGCGACCTCGCCGAGTCGGCGCCTGCCGATCTCAGCGCCTACGCCGAGAACCCAACCCTCGACGACATCGCCACGATCATCTACACCTCTGGCACGACCGGGCCGCCCAAGGGCGTCATGCTCTCGCACCGCAACGTGGTGTGGACGCTCGAGTCGATGGGGATGACGATGCGTGAGCAGACCAGCATCGACGACTTCGCCGGCAAGCGGCATGTTTCCTACCTGCCGATGGCCCACATCTTCGAACGCCTGCTCGGGCACTACTACATGCTCGACTTCGCAACTCAGGTCGCATGCTGTCCGGAGACCGCACAGCTGACGGCCTACACCAACGAAGTCCGTCCCAACATCTTCATCGGCGTGCCACGCGTCTGGGAGAAGCTGTATGCGGGCGTCAACGCCGCCGTCGGGGCCGATCCCGACAAGGCCAAGGCATTCAACGACGCCGTCCAGGCCGCCTTGCCCATTGCGGAGAAGATGACCAACGGCACGGCCACGCAGGAGGAGATCGACACCTGGAACTTCCTGGATCAGGTGGCGTTCCAGACCGTGCGCGGCTTGATCGGTCTCGACCAAGCTGAGATCTGTATCACCGGCGCCGCCCCTCTCCCCGCTGAGATTCTTGCGTGGTTCCGGGCAATCGGCGTGCCGCTGACCGAGGGCTACGGCATGTCGGAGACAACTGCGGTCCTGACGTGGTCGAACAACCCCAAGCCGGGCTGTGTGGGCCGGGCGGGAGTCGGTGTCGAGTTGGTGATTGCCGACGATGGCGAGGTCCTGGCACGCGGCGCCAACATGTTCGTGGGGTATCTCGGCCAACCGGAGAAGACCGCCGAGACCCTCGACGACGACGGCTGGGTGCACACCGGCGATATCGGCGTACTCGACGACGACGGCTACCTGAAGATCGTCGACCGCAAGAAGGAACTGATCATCACCGCCGGCGGCAAGAACGTCAGCCCGGCCAACCTCGAAGCCGAGCTCAAGATGATTCCGCTCGTGGGGCAAGCGTGTGCGATCGGTGAGCAGCGCCCGTTCATGACGGCGCTGGTGGTGCTCGACCCTGACTCATCAGCGGCGTGGGCCCGAGCACACGGGTTGTCGGGCGACGATGCGACGATGACTGCACTCGCCGAGAACCCCGAGGTGCTCGCCGAGATCGATGCCGGACTCATCGACGTGATGTCCGGATTCAACAACGCCGAGTCGGTCAAGAAGGTCAAGGTGCTCGGCGAGGAATGGCTGCCGGACTCCGAGCTGTTGACTCCCACGTCGAAGCTGAAGCGGCGCGGCATCCTGGCCACGTTCGCCGACGAGATCGAGGCCCTCTACGCCAAGTGACTTCGTGATCGGTCAGCCTGCCATGAGGCGGTAGCCGACCCCGCGCGAGGTGACGATCAGCGTCGGGTCGTCGGGGTGGTTCTCGATCTTGAGGCGCAGGCGCCGAACATGGGCGTCGACGAGGCGGCTGTCGCCGAGGTACTCGTAGCCCCAGACCCGTTCGAGCAACTGGTCACGCGAGAGCACAGCGCCCGCGTGATCGGCGAACTCACACATCAGCCGGAACTCGGTCTTGGTCAAGTTGACCTCGACGCCGTCCTTGAGCACGATGCCCTGCTCGCGCCGGACCTCCACGTCGCCGAACCTCGACGCGAGCGGTGTGGTGGCCTTGCCCTGGAGTGCCATTCGTCGTAACGACGCTCGGATACGCGCCGCGAGTTCCTTCGGGACCACGGGCTTGGTGACGTAGTCGTCGGCACCAGCCTCCAGCCCTGCCACCATGTCGTGGGTGTCGGTCTGCGCAGTGATCATGATGATCGGCACGATGCTCTCTGCGCGCAGCGCCCGACACACGTCGAAGCCGGACA
Source organism: Ilumatobacteraceae bacterium (assembly GCA_035633295.1). Lineage (GTDB taxonomy): Bacteria > Actinomycetota > Acidimicrobiia > Acidimicrobiales > Ilumatobacteraceae > Sva-07. The sequence continues at coordinate 15,931 of DASQFE010000073.1, forward strand.
TGTCAGGCAGACGAAGGTCGAGCAGCACGAGATCGGGCGGCGACGCGCGAAACGACGCCAGACCCTCAGCGCCATTGGCGGCCCCGCGAACCGAGTATCCCTCGTCCTCGAGCGCCATCGACAGGGCGAGGCGAATCCCGTCGTCGTCTTCGATGAACAGCAGCGATTCCATGTGTGTCGAACAGTGTGACGCCCTCTGCGGCCTCTCGGCCCACTTTGTTACCGAAATCGCACACTTCCCGCAACCGACCGTCACACACGGCGGGCATCATCATGACTGTTCACGCTGCCCCGGTGAGGTACCTACCTCCCCCTGGTACCTCACCGGCAGCGGGTGAACATCCCCGGACACGCTGATCGGTGCCGACCTGCAACACTCTGTCTTCGTGGCTCGGCGTCGGACTCTTCGCCTTCGTACGAGAGTCACGCTCTTCTTCGCCTTCATTGCGTTGCTCGCCGGCATCGTCCTGATCGGAGTCACCTACGGATTCGCCCGCAGCAACCTGCTCGACGAGGACCAGACCGCAGCGCAGCAACAGGCATTCGTCAACGCCGATCTCGTGCGAGCACAGCTCACGAACGATCCCGATGACATCGGCGCGTTCTTCGAGAACGAACTGCGCACCGACCCCGACGGATTCGCCGTCTTGAACTCGATCGATCCGGGTGGCGATCGCGCCCTGACCGATCTGCGCCGTCCACTCACCGACTTTCCCGAGCCACTTGTCGATTCGGTCAACAGCGAACGATCGGCCATCCAGAACCAGACCATCGACGGAGCCACCTACGTCACCGTTGGTGTCTACATCGCCGAGTACGACGCCGGCTACTTCGAGGCCTTTCCCCTCGAGAACACCGAGTCCACCCTGAGGGCAATCCTCACTGCACTCCTTCTCGGCGCCCTCGGCACCTTGGTGCTCGCAGGCCTGTTCGGGCTGGCCACGAGCCGACGACTGCTCCGGCCGCTCAGCCAGGTTGCCGACGCTGCCGAGGAGATCGCATCGGGTGGCCTCGATACCCGGCTCGCCCCCGAATCCGACCCCGACCTCGATCGGCTCGCCGGATCGTTCAACGAGATGGCCGACGCCGTCCAGGCCCGCATCGAGCGCGAGGCTCGATTCGCCTCTGACGTGAGCCACGAGTTGAGGTCGCCCATCACCGCGTTGACGGCCGCGGTGGAGGTCCTCGATGCCCGACGTGAGGACATTCCCGAACGCACCCAGCAGGCGCTCGACGTGGTGGTCAGCCAGGTCAGGCGGTTCGACAGCATGGTCATCGATCTCCTCGAACTCGCTCGACTCGATGCCGGCGCCACCGACCTGACCGTCGAGGAACTGCAACTCATCGACCTCACGCGCCGAGTCGCCGGACGTTTCGGTGAGCCCGACGTGCCGATCGTCGTTGCCAAGGGGACGCCCGCCGAGGTCGCGCTCGACAAGGTCCGATTCGAGCGTATTCTCGGGAACCTGCTCGACAATGCCCGCAATCACGGTGGTGGCGCTCTGCGTATCGAGCTGTCCCCGGCCGCCAATCGACGGTTCCGACTCGCCGTCGAGGACGGGGGGCCCGGCGTCGCTCAGGGCGAACGCGAACGAATCTTCGAACGCTTCGCTCGCGGGAGCGCGGCACGGCATCGGATCGGCACCGGTCTCGGTCTTGCCCTCGTCGCCGAGCACAGCACCGCCATGGGTGGCTCGGCATGGGTGGAGGATCGTGTCGGTGGCGGTGCCCGCTTCGTCGTGGAGTTGCCGACCCGCGTCACGTCAGCGGTGTCGGCGTGAGGCTGCGTGCGACAACCCTCGTGGGGCTCGTGGCGCTCGCCGTCTCGACTGTCGCTGGGTGCGGTGTGCCAGCCAGCGACGAAACGTTCAGCGAAATCCCTCCCGACGAAGTGCTGTTCGGGCTCGACGCCACCTCGACCACCACCAGCACCACCTCGACCACCAGTACCACCTCGCCCGTCCTTCCGGAGACCACCGCATTGGCGACGACCACCACGATCCGGCTCGAACCCGTCCAGATCTACTTTCTCTCGCGCGGCCGCCTCCAGCCGATCACGATTGATCTCAGTCCTGATCCGTCACCAGAGCAGGTCGCCGACAAGCTCGAGGAGGGCCCACCTCCCGACAACGC
>DASQFE010000074.1:0-10544 GCA_035633295.1 Ilumatobacteraceae bacterium
TGCAGCAACACCTCGCCGTCACGCAGCATCGACACCGTGCCCACCGCACCGGTCGGGTTCTGGAAGACCACATCGGTGACCGACAGTTGTTCGCCCGACGGAACCGTCTGCGAATCGGTCTCCGAGTTACCGCCCGCCGGAGCGACGCTCAATCGGAGGTCGGTCGGCAGGCCGAGGGGGAGCTCCTCGGCCTCGGCTGCTGAGGCGTCGAGTTCGTCGATCTTCTCCTGCAGCGCAGCTCGATCCTGCTCCAGCGCATCGGCGGCAGCGTCGTCGGCCGTGCTCTCGACCCACGGTCGCAGGAACGCGAACCAGGCAATCGCGCCGATCAACAGCGCGGCGCCCGCACCGGCGGCCGCGGGCCCGACCCAGCCGGCGACTCGTGGTCGCTGCTCGTACGTTCCGGCGAGCTCATCGGTCGAGCCGTCGGAGCTGGTGGACCGCACGACGAACGGGTGCTCCTGTGCCGGGCCGTTCCAGTAGGTCGTCGCCGGCGTCACACGCAATGTCACCTGTGCGGTGGCTCCGGGAGTGACGACGAACGTCGGCTCCACATCGAGCGTGATTTCCCCGTCGAGCGTGTCGGGGGCGAGGTCGACCGTGACCGGGACATTGCCGGAATTGACGACTCGGACCGTGTGGCGACCCGACGACGATCCGCGCGACCGCAGGGGTGACAACTCGACGGAATGCTCGCTGCGCGTCTCGACCTCGGCATTCAAGGCGGCGGTCGTGGCGCCGCACTCGGAGGTGAGCTCGACGGTTGGTTGGTGCTCGCCGGGGGCGATGCTCAGGCCAACCCCGATGCTCACGGGAACATCGAAGATCTGGTTCGACTCGATTGCCGCGGTGCTGACGTCGAGTGCGACGAACTCGGCCAGGTCACCCGAGGGCTGGAGATTCACGACCTGCGGTGCGTCTTCGCTGCTGTGCAGACGAAGCGTCAACGTCGCTGTGGTTCCGGGAACGAGGTGGATCGAATCCGGAATGAACTTGGCGGTGACGGGCATTGTCGTTGCACGCTACTTCGTCCGCGACAGTCGCCGAATGCGTCGACGCCGAGTTGTCCTGAGTCCGCCAGCGGTAGCCTGTCGTCCATGTCGGATCTCATCTCACCGCAGGCCCTCGAGGGTGGTTTCGATCCTCGCTCCGCAGTTTTCGATCGCCTCCTCAAGAACCGGGTGGTCATGTTGGGATCCGACGTCAACGACGAGATCGCCAACCAGATCTGTGCGCAGCTGCTCTACCTCGAAGGCGAAGATCCCGGCCAGGACATCTGGCTCTACATCAACAGCCCGGGCGGGTCGGTCACTGCCGGCATGGCGATCTACGACACGATGCAGTTCGTCGGCTGCGATGTGGCCACCGTGTGCCTCGGCCTTGCGGCGTCGATGGGTCAGTTCTTGCTGACCGCGGGAGCCGACGGCAAGCGATTCACGCTGCCCAACGCCCGCATCATGATGCACCAGCCGCTGGCCGGCTTGCGCGGTCAGGCATCCGACATCGCCATCCAGGCCGAGCAGCTGCGCTACACCAAGCTGCGAATGGCCACGCTCATCTCCGAGCACTCGGGCCAGACGCTCGAGCAGATCCAGGCCGACTCCGAGCGTGACCGCTGGTTCACCGCGGAAGAAGCACAGGCATACGGCCTGGTCGACAAGGTCATCCTCCGCCGCGGCGACATCGTCTGACGATCCCCCGTCCTCAGGGCGAAGGGATGGTCGTGTCGACCGTGGTGACGGCGGTGTCGATCGGAGCGGGCGTCGTCGCAGGGGTATGCGGCACGATCGTGAACACCGGCCCGATGTCGACAGCGCAGTTCGCTCGCAGCCACTGGTCGACCGCAGCCGCCGACTCTTCCGACGAGTAGATCGCGGCCAGCGCTTCCTGTTCGGAAGCCTGCTCGCCTGGCACGACGGTGCTGGCCGTTTCGTAGGCCGCCACGATTTGGTTCCAGTCGCCCTCGACGGCGAGCGGTGCCAGGCTGCCGATCTTGCGATAGAGATCGAGCAGCGGCTCGATGTCGTCGGCGTAGGTCAACACCGGGTTGGTGAGAGCGTCCTTGTTCGCAGCGACCTCGCCACAGAACCGTTCGGCGTCACCGCCCGAGTCGTCGCCGCAACCAGCCGCTGCGGCAACCACGACGAGCGCGACCGCAAGGCGTCTGGTTGATCGCTGGGGTCGGGGGGTCACGGTTGGCATTGTCGCACGGGTGCGCCGCGAATCGGCGTCGTCGGACCGTGACGTCGACCGATTGTGACACCCCCTCGCTACAGTTCACGTGGTTGGTTCGGCGCTGGTGCGTCGTCCGAGGTCGTGGGGCCCTGTCGTCCCTCTGTAGATGTCCGGCGCGGTCCGCCGCGCGACTCACGGAGGTGGCGATGTTCGCATCGATTGCATCAGCAATGGTGTTCGGGGCCGAGGGGTACCCGATCCAGGTCGAAGTTCAGGTCAGCAAGGGCCTGCCCGGGTTTCGCATGGTCGGTCGACCCGACGAGACCACTCGCGAGGCGCGCGACCGGGCGCGCGCTGCGCTCCAGAGCAGTGGGATCGACTGGCCCGCTGCGAACATCACCGTCAACCTCGCCCCGTCGAGCGATCGCAAGTCGGGTTCGGGGCTCGATCTCGCCCTCGCCATCGGGGTGCTCGTGGCGATCGAGATGATCCCGCCCGAGGCAGTCGACGGGCTGGCGTTCGTCGCCGAACTCGGCCTCGACGGCTCGCTGCGGCCTGTCGCAGGAATCGTGCCGATGGTCGGCGTGCTGGGAGAACTCGATGTCGTCGTTCCCGTCGCCTGCGCGGTCGAGGCCCAGGTGGCTGCGTTGGGGCGCGTGCGGCTGATCTCGAACCTCACCGAGTTGCTCGACGTGTTGATCAACGAGGCGCCGTGGCCCGATCACCCGGTCCCAGCACAGTGCGACTCCATCGCCGACGCTGTTCACCCGGATCTCGCCGACGTGCACGGCCAGCCACTCGCCCGCCACGCACTCGAGATCGCTGCGGCCGGGGCGCACCACACGCTGTTCATCGGCCCACCCGGATCGGGCAAGACCATGCTCGCGGCGCGTCTGGCGGGGCTGCTCCCGCGTCTCGATCGCACACGAGCACTCGAAGCAACGATGGTGCACTCGGCGGCGGGCGCGGTGCTTCCGGCCGGCGGACTCATCCAGCGTCCGCCGTTCCGGGCGCCTCACCACACCACATCGGCGATCGCGCTCGTCGGCGGCGGCTCGCACACATTGCGACCGGGTGAGATTTCCATGTCGCACTGCGGTGTGCTGTTTCTCGATGAGCTCGCGGAGTTCTCGCCCTCGGTTCTCGATGGGCTACGCCAGCCGTTGGAGCAGCGGATCGTCACGGTCGATCGAGCCAACCTGCACGCGGTCCTTCCGGCCGACTTCCTGCTCGTGGCGGCGATGAATCCGTGCCCGTGTGGTGGTGGGCCGCCGGGCAGCTGTGTCTGTGGCGATGCGGTGCTGCACCGCTATGCCCGCCGGGTGTCGGGCCCGCTGCTCGACCGGTTCGACCTGCGCGTCAACGTGCATCGCCCAGCCGTCGACGACCTGTTGGCCAACGAACCGGGCGAGTCGTCGAGCGTGGTCGGTGAGCGCGTCGAAGCCGCGCGTGACCTCGCCTGGGCGAGGCAGGGTGTGCTCAACAGCGCGCTCGCGGCGTCGACGCTCGACGTCGTTGCCCGGCTCGATCAGGGCGCGCAAGTGCACCTGCGTCACGAGATGGAGGCCGGCAGGCTCAGCGGGCGCGGCTACCACCGTGTGCGGCGCGTGGCGCGCACCATTGCCGACCTCCGCGGCGATCAGTCCGACCAGGTCACCGAGGACGATGTGGCGCTCGCCCTCCGCTTCCGGGCGAGCCTCGCCGCCGCGCTGCGGGTCGGGAGGGCGGCATGACCCCGGCCGCCGGCTACGTCGCGGCCCTCGCCGGGTTCGACCGCATGACCACGGGCCGGCTGGCGTCGCTCCTCGCGGGGCGTGATCCCGCCGAGGCCTACGCCATTGCCGTGGGGCGTCAGCGGCCGCCCGAACCTGTCGCGTCGCTGTTCGGTCGAGACCCCACGCTCGCCGCGTCGTGGCGAGCCGAGGCCGCCCGTCGGCCGCCCGAGCTTGCCTGGCAAGCGTGTGTGGCATCGGGCATCGCTGTCGTGGTGCCCGGCGACACGATGTATCCATCGCAACTCCTCGACGACCCGCGCCGGCCGGCAGTGTTGTTCGTCCGGGGCGACCTCGGGGTGCTCGATGCGCGGCGCGTCGGCATTGTCGGCACCCGAAACGCAACCCAGCGCGGGCGTGAGACCGCCGCGCAGTTCGGCTACGAGCTGTCCGCGGCCGGTGTGGTGGTGGTGTCCGGGCTCGCCAAGGGCATCGACGGTGCGGCCCATCGAGGTGCGCTCGCCGTGAATGGCTCCACTCCGGTCGGCATCGTCGGCAACGGGCTCGATCGGCCGTACCCGAAGCAGCACACCGATCTGTGGAACGCAGTCGCCGCGCGCGGGGCGCTGATCTCCGAGTGGCCGCCTGGAACGAGCCCCGACGCGTTCCGTTTCCCGCTCCGCAACCGGATCCTGGCCGGCCTGGTCGAGGTGCTGGTGGTGGTCGAGAGCCGCGAACGCGGTGGCAGCCTGATCACGGCTCGCGAAGCCGCCGAGCGCGGAGTCGAGGTGTTCGCGGTTCCCGGGGCCGTGCAGAGCCGGGCGTCGATCGGTACCAACCGTCTCCTCTGCGACGGGGTGGCGCCTGCAACGGAGGTCGCCGACGTGCTCATGGCCCTCGGTCTCGACCAGCGACGCGCCGGCCGGGCACGGTTCGACCCCCGCCGACGACCGCGGGCTGAAGATCTGGCCATGATCGACGCTTGCCGTCAACGAGCATGCTCGCTGGAGGAACTCGCCGGACAGCTGTCGGCGACGATCGTCGATGTGGCGTTGGCAGCGGCCCGGTTGGAGCATGCCGGTTGGCTGCGCGAAACCGGCGGCTGGTTCGAGGCGATCGACGATTGGGCCGACCTCGCATGATCACTGCGAGTATCAGCGGGCCCTCGCGCCCATCCCCGACGTTGACGTCCCTGGGGCAATACCATCGCCGGCGTGGATCAGTGGCGCATCGACGACTTCGCCGGCGCGCTCACCTCGTTGTCCGACAACACGGTGGAGGCGTACACCTCCGATGTGCGCTCGTTCGCCGAGTGGTGCGCGCGCAGCGACCTCGTCGATCCGGCCCAGATCAAGCGGACCACGGTGCGTCGCTATCTGGCGTATCTCACGACCCGCCAGTTCGCCCGCCGCACCATGTCACGCAAGGCAGCCGCGATTCGCCGCTATTACCGCTGGCTCGTGGCGTCGGGGTTCTCCGACGTCGACCCGACGAGCGGTATCTCGGTGCCGGCCGGCCAGGGCCGGCTGCCGCGGGTGCTCGATCAGCGCGAGCTGAGCGGTCTGCTCGACGGTTCGGCGCCCGATGGCGAGCCCGACTGGCGACGACGCCGCGACGATGCCATCTTGGAGCTGCTGTACGGATCGGGGCTGCGTGTCGGCGAGCTCTGCGGCTTGCGCGTGTCGTCGTTGTCACTTGCGAGCGGTGCTGCCAACGTGTGGGGCAAGGGCGCCAAAGAGCGCCGTATCCCGGTCAGCGAGCCGGCGGTTCGGGCCCTTCGGAGTTGGTTGGCGATTCGTGGCGACGTGTTGCCGCCCGAGGCCGGCGACATCCTGTTCGGCAACGAACGCGGCCGGGCCCTGACGCCTCGCGACGTTCGGCGGATCCTCGATCGTCGCTCGCCCACCCCCACACATCCGCACGCACTGCGACACACCTTTGCCACCCACTTGCTCGATGGAGGCGCCGACCTTCGCGCCGTCCAGGAGCTGCTCGGTCACACCGACGTGGCAACGACCCAGCGTTACACTCACGTCAGCCGCGAGCGTTTGTCGGCTGCCTATCGCGAGGCCCACCCCAGAGCATGAGCATCGTTCCCGACGACCCCGACCTCCAGATGCAGTGGACGCGGTGGTTGAACCGCCGCAACATGGCTGCTCGCGACCATCTGATCGTTCACTATTCGCCATTGGTGAAGTTCGTGGCCGGCCGTGTCGGCGCGGGCTTGCCGTCGAGTGTTGATCCGGGCGATCTCGTCAGCTCCGGCGTGTTCGGCCTGATTGATGCGATCGAACGCTTCGATCCTGAGCGAGGTGTGAAGTTCGAGACGTTCGCGGTGCCACGCATCCGCGGCGCGGTCTATGACGGGCTGCGCAAGCTCGATTGGGTCCCGCGGTCCATCCGTAGCAGGGCGCGCAGCGTCGAGAAGTCGATCTCCGAGCTCGAACACAAGCTGGGGCGGGGCCCGACCGACGAGGAGTTGGCGAAGCACCTCGACATCTCGGCCCAGGAATTGACACGATGGCTGGCAGCCATTGCCAGCACCACGGTGGGTCCGCTCGATCGGGCGATCGCCGCCGGGGCCGAGCCGGCGGCGCTCGACGGGCCGGGTTCTGGATCGCCGGCGGCGGTGCTCGAAGACCAGGAACTCGGCGAGCTCATGCGCGCCGAGATCCGCAAGCTGCCCGATCGCGAGAAGCTGGTGTTGTCGCTCTACTACGACGAGGGCCTCACCCTCGCCGAGATCGGTCAGGTCCTCGGCGTCACCGAGAGCCGGGTCTCTCAGATTCACACCAAGTCGGTGCTGCATCTGCGTTCGCGTCTGTCGGCCGCCGGCGTCGGCTGAAGCCGCCGGTCTTTCGGGGTCGGGTCCGGAAAGACCGGTCCGGGGCCCGACTGAGGTCCAGCCGGGCCCAACTTCGGCGCAAGGCGCCCGTACGCAGCTCGACCGTGCCCGGACCAACCGTGCGCGGTCGTACCGAGTGGAGGGCCGATGAAGCGAACAGGGTTACTGGCAGTGGGTCTCATCGCTGCGCTGATGGTGACAGGCCGCGTCGACGCAGCGCCGTGCTGGCGGGCTCCGGTTGTCGGCACGGTGGTGGATCCGTTCCGTGCGCCGGCATGTCCCTGGTGTGCCGGCAATCGGGGGGTCGAATACCGCGTCGGCCGCAACAGTCGGGTGGTCGCCGCCGAATCCGGAACGGTTGTGTTCGTCGGGGAGGTCGCCGACACCCGGTACGTCGTTGTCGAGCTGCCCGGCGGTTGGCGGCACACCTACGGTCGACTCTCGATTGCCCGGGTCGTCGCAGGTGATGTCGTGGTCGCCGGAGCCGAGATCGCTCGCACGACAACGGAGTTCCTGTTCGGGTTGAGGGTCGGCGACGAGTACGCCGACCCGGCGCCGTACATCGGTGAGCTGGTGGGTCGGGCCCGCCTGATCCCGGTCGATGGTTCCGATTCGCGGCCTGCGCCGCCGGCTCAGGCGCGGTGTCGTGTCGCCCAGACCGGCCGATAGCATCGTCCGAGTCGATCCACCTGGATCGTCCGCTGTTCGCAGCGACACCTCACTGTTCCGCTGGTCAACAAGCGGTCGCCGACCATGTTGGCGCCGACCTCGGAATGCAACCGCACAAGGAGCACAACATGGCCGTCATCACCATGCGTCAAATGATCGAAGCCGGCGCCCACTTCGGGCATCAGACCCGCCGGTGGAACCCGAAGATGAAGCGTTTCATCTTCGGCGAGCGCAACGGCATCTACATCATCGACCTCGAGCAAACGCTCGGTCGAGTTGAAACCGCCTATGCCTACGTTCGCGACCTCGTTGCCGGTGGCGGCACGATCCTGTTCGTCGGCACCAAGAAGCAGGCCCAAGACCCCGTCAAGAGCTACGCCGACAAGTGCGGCATGCCCTACGTCAACGAGCGTTGGCTGGGCGGCATGCTCACCAACTTCGAAACGATGGGCAAGCGCGTCAACAAGATGCTCGAGTACGAGCGCATGCAGGCCTCAGGCGAGTTCGACGCCATGATCAAGAAGGAAGCTCTGCTTCTCGATCGTGAACTCACCAAGCTGCAGCGCAACCTCGGTGGTCTTCGCAGCATGAAGAAGGCGCCCGACGCGATCTTCGTGCTCGACACGAAGAAGGAGCACATTGCGGTGACCGAAGCCAACAAGCTCGGCATCCCCGTGATCGCCGTTGTCGACACCAACGTCGACCCTGAGGTCGTCCAGTACCCGATCCCGGGCAACGACGATGCGATCCGCTCGAACAGCCTGTTCGCCCGTGTCATCGCCGACGCCGTCGAGGAAGGCCGCTTCATCGCCAACCGGCGCAATCCCGCGCCTGCACCGGTGGCCGAGCGCACACCGGAGGAAGAAGCCGAGTTCGCCGCCACGCAGGCCGCCGCTCGTGACGCCGCAGCCCAAGCCCAGGCCGACCGCGACGTTCGTCTCGCAGCAGCGAAGGCCGCTCCGGTCGAAGAAGACGAGGCCGCATCCCCAGCCCCCATCCCCACCGATGAGGTCGAGGAAGTTGTCGCCGAGGAAGTTGTCGCCGACGCCGCTGATGAAACCACCGAAGCAAGCACGGAGAGCTGAACATGTCATTCACCGCACAAGACGTCAAGGCGCTGCGGGAGTCGTCCGGCGCTGGGATGATGGACTGCAAGAAGGCGTTGCAGGAGAACGACGGCGACATCGAAGCTGCCAAGACCTGGCTGCGTGAGAAGGGCCTGGCCGCCAGCGCCAAGCGCGAAGATCGCGAGGCCTCCCAGGGCGTCGTGAGCCTGTTCATCGACGGCAACGTCGGCGCCATCGTCGAACTCAAGAGCGAGACCGACTTCGTGGCCGGCTCCGATCAGTTCAAGGCCGAAGCCGACGCACTGGTCGCGCTTGTTGCCGCCAAGGGTGTCGACGCGGTCAGCGAACGCGCCGGCGAACTCGAAGCCCTGAAGGTGACCCTCAAGGAGAACATCGGCCTGGGCGAGATCAAGCGCATCGAGGCCGCCGACGGCAACGTCATCGGCAGCTATCAGCACATCCAGGGTGGTCGTGGCGTCAACGGTGTCCTCGTCGAGGTCGCCGGCGGCACGCCAGAGCTCGCCCACGACGTCGCGGTTCACATCGCGTTCGCCCGTCCGCAGTACCTGAGCCGCGACGACGTCCCCGAGGACGTGGTCACTGCCGAGCGTGCGACGCTCGAAACGATCAGTCGAAACGAGGGCAAGCCCGAAGCGGCGCTCCCGAAGATCGTCGAAGGGCGCATCAACGGCTTCTTCAAGGACGTGGCCCTCCTCGATCAGCCCTACGCGAAGGACGACAAGCAGTCGGTGAGCCAATTCATCGGCGGCGCCACCATCGTCAGCTTCGCCCAGGTCGAGATCGGCTGACCCCGCTCAACCTTCACGAGATGGCGTCGTTGGGAACGTCGGGTTCGGCTCTAGTACGGTCGGCGCTTGATGAGCGACGAGCCGATCCATCCTCGTGGAGGGCCTCGGCCCAGTTGGAAGCGGATCGTGTTCAAGCCGTCGGGCGAGGCGCTCGCCGGCGAATCCGGCAAGGGCCTCGACGGCGCAACGCTCGAAGCCACGGCCCGCGACATCGTCGATCTCCGCCAGAACCTCGGCGTTGACGTCGCCATCGTCGTCGGCGGCGGCAACTTCTGGCGTGGCCGCACCGGCTCGCTGACGGGCATGGACGCCACCCAGTCCGACCACATCGGCATGCTCGGCACCGTGATGAACGCGTTGGCACTCCAGGACGCGCTCGAACGGCTGGGGCAGGACACCCGTGTGCAGTCGGCGATCGAGATGCCCCGCATCGCCGAGGCCTACATCCGGCGGCGAGCGGTGCGCCACCTCGAGAAGGGGCGTGTCGTCATCTTCGCCGCAGGGACCGGCAATCCGTTCTTCACCACCGACACCGCGGCAGCGCTGCGCGCAGCGGAGATCGAAGCCGACGTCGTGATCAAGGGCACGCACTCGGGCGTCGACGGTGTGTACTCGGCCGACCCGCGCCACGACGCAACGGCGACCAAGTACAACGAGGTCGGCTACCTCGAAGTCATGACCAAGAATCTCAAGGTGATGGACGCAACTGCCATCGCATTCTGTCGTGACAACGGCATTCCGATCGTGGTCTTCGACATGTCGAAGCCCGGCTCGTTGCGCAGCATCGTGCAAGGCGGCCACGAGGGAACCCTCGTCCACGAGGTCTGATCGCCGGTGCCATGCCGTGCATGGTCTGGTCGGCGGGGTCGCTCTGAGTACGCTGGCAGCCGTGATCGACGAAGCCCTGCTCGAAGCAATGGAGAAGATGGACAACGCGGTGGAACACACCCAGTCGCAGTTCTCCACGGTACGCACCGGACGGGCGACGCCATCGCTGGTCGAACGCATCACGATCGAGTATTTCGGCGCCCAGGTGCCGTTGCAGCAGCTGGCCTCGATCTCCGTGCCCGAGGCGCGCCAGTTGCTGATCAAGCCGCACGACCGGGGAACGCTCGAATCGATCCAGAAGGCGATCCGCGACAGCGATCTGGGCGTCTCGCCGAACAACGACGGCATCTCGATCCGACTCTCGCTGCCGCAGCTCACTGAGGATCGCCGTCGCGAGTACGTCAAGGTCGTCAAGCACATGGCCGAGGACGGCCGCATC
>DASQFE010000075.1:0-4967 GCA_035633295.1 Ilumatobacteraceae bacterium
CTGCTCGTGAGCGCCGGGATCGGCCCGCTGTTCGCGGTCGCCGGGGTGCTCATGCTCGGCGCCGCCGCCCTGGTCGCGGGCTCCCGCGCCCAGACATCCCCTGCAACCCTCATGGAAAGGACCCCGACATGACAACCCTCCTCGACGACGCCCGGACCGGTGCCACCCTGCAGCTCACGTCAGCTGCCATGCGTGCACTCGCCTGGACCGGCGACCCGTTCGCTCGACTCGACGTCCACCGGCCGGGCCTCGACGATCCGTTCGAGATCATGCGGTCGATTCGGGACGACGGTCGGCTGGTTCGCAGCCGTGCCGGAGTCTGGATCACGGCATCGCACGATGTCTGCCGCACCGTGTTCCGTAGCCCGCATGCAAGTTCACGCGGCGACGGCTCGCTCGGCCCGCAGCCGCTCGACGATTCCTTCATCGGCATGGACGCGCCGGATCACACCCGGCTGCGACGCCTCGTGTCGCTGGCGTTCACTCCCAAGGCCATCGCGGGCCACCGCGAACGCATCTGCGATGTCGCCAACGAGTTGCTCGATGCCTGCCCGACCGATCGACCGATCGATTTCATCACCGACTTCGCCGCACCGTTGCCGATGGCGGTGATCTGCGACCTGTTGGGGTTGCCGCCGTCGGAGCGCGCCCGCTTCTTCCACTGGGGGGAGGTGCTCATCGCCGCCCTCGATCGGACCCGCACCCTCGACACCGCGCGCCGGGTGAGACTGGCCGACGCCGAGCTTCGCTCCTACCTCGCCGCCGTCGTTGCCGAGCGGCGGCGACGTCCGGCCGATGACCTCATCAGCGCGCTCGCCAGGGCAGCCGACGACGAGGATCGTCTCAGCGACGACGAGATCGTCTCGACGCTGACGCTGCTGTTGATCGCCGGGTTCGAGACGACCGTGAACCTCATCGGAACCGGCACGCTCAACCTCCTGCGGTCGCCGGACCAACTGGCCCTCGTGGTTTCCGATCCCGAACGGCGAGTCGCCAACCTCGTCGAAGAAGCACTGCGGTTCGAGGGTGCGGTGATGTTCACGTTCCGCACCGCGCTGGCACCCATCGATCTCGGTGAGGACGCAGTCGTACCGGTGGGGGCAACCGTCGTGCTGGGCCTCGCCGGCGCCAACCGCGATCCCGCCGTCTTCTCGTCGCCCGAGGTGTTCGACGTGCAGCGCGAGAACGCGTGCGAGCACCTTGCGTTCGCGAGCGGCGCCCACTACTGCCTCGGCGCCGCGCTGGCCCGGCTGGAGGCCGAGACCGCGTGGCAGACACTGCTCACCCGTCACCCGAGTCTGCGGTTGTCAGGCGCGCCGACCTACCGGCCGTCACCGATCATCAGGGGACTGGATCACCTCCCCGTCACGCTCGGGTCGTGAGTTGCCAGATGCGGGCCGGGCCTGTGCACGTCACTGTGCATGAACGGTGGGTAACGAGTGGACGACGAAACAAATCCTGGGGGTAACAAGAAAGTTTCGGGGATAACCCTGTGAATTTCGAAATACCCCTTGACCAGGGGTTTTGTGACGTATTTACTGATGTTCGTTCCGAAGGGCGCACGCCAACCGGAGCGGTGAGGAGGGGGCTTCGGCCCAGCCCACACCGTTCACGAGGCGAAAGCGAGGTCGGAACACGGACAGTGTTCACGGCCACCTCGGACCGGGCCGTCGGACTCCTTCGGGAGGGCGGCGGCAACGACGAGTCGGCGACCGCAACGGGAGACCAGAGCGGGAGTCGGGTCAAACCGGGCCGACGATCACCCTCGGGTGGCCGCCGGAAACGGAGACCTGCTGGAGCGTTTGAAGCGAAGGGGCAACCCGGAGCGGAGAGCGCAATGGCGAGGCGATCGGGTTCGCAACAGCCTTTGGGCTCGAGCGGGCAACGGAGCTGTGGTTGAGGAGCCGAAGGAACTGGGGCCACCCCAACTGGACTCAGCGAGGTCGGTTCCGATTGGCACCAGGACCGAGGGCACGGGCAACCGGGTCAGCGTGAAGCGGTGCCAACGGGGTCGACGCCGGGAAACCGGTGTCGAGTCCGAACGCGGCATCGCCCGCCGCGCCGCAAGGCGAGACGGGCGATGTAAACAGGTCGAGTCGAAGGCTAACGCCCGACGTTCGACCAGTGGTGGACCTGTCCACGAGCAGCCCCGAAAGGTGCGTCGGCGCAAGCCGGCCACCCGACGGGGCGCTTTCGTTTTTCCGGCCCAATCCGACCCTTCACCCGACCCGAAATTCGGAGCCAGCATTGCTGTCAGCGCGATGCTCACTCCGAGTTTCGGGATGTTGATGACTGCCGGGCAGGGAGTTTCAGTGGAGGGCAGCGGCGAGGCGGACGACGTGGTCGAGGTCGTCCCGGGCGAGCTCGACGGTGGGACCGGGGAAGAACGCCACGTCGTCGGCTCCGGCGTCAGCCAGTGCCTCGGCGTGGCGAACGGCGTCGTCGAAGGTGCCGATCGCTCCGAACTCGATCCACCAGTCCGCCGGCATGTCGGCAATCCCGTCGACACCTCGCGCGTCGTGTCGTTCCCGGATCTCGGCGATGTGGGGGTGGGCGTTCGGTGCCGGGTTGGCACCGTCGAGCATGCCGGCGATGAACGGCGCCATGATCCGGCGGGCAGTCCGAGCGTCGTCATCGATGGCGAGCGCCGTGAACACCGACACTCGGAAAGGATCGGGGCTTGCCGCCTGTGCGATCGATTGCGCAACGTAGGTCGGCCCTGCACCTTCGGCAAGAACGACGCCATCGGCCACCCGACCCGCCAGCTCCAACGACTTCGGACCACGCACCCCGGCGAGCACCGGCGGAACAGACTCCGGCGGGGCGTGAAGCGCCACCTGGCGCATCGTGTACTCCGCCCCATCAAACGTGACCGTCTCACCGTGTAGCAACCGACGCACGATGGTGATCGCCTCATCGAGCGTGGTGAGTGGCGAGGATGTGCGCCCGCCCATCTGGTCCATCCACTCTTGTACGCCGTGACCGATCCCAGCGATCAGGCGCTCCGGCGCCAGGTTGGCGAGCGTCGCCAGCTCCATTGCCGTCACCGCTGGATTTCGTGCGACGGCCGGGAGGATGCCAATCCCGACCGTGAGCGACTCGGTGCGCGCCAACGCCGTGGCCGCCAAGCTGATGGCGGCGGTGTAGAAGCAATCCTCGATCACCCAGAGCTGATCAACGTGCGCAGCCTCGAGTGCCTGAGCCACTTCCACCACGAACGGCGCCGGAAGGCTCCGATCGAAGCACATCCCCACGTTCATGGCCATCGCCGAACGGTAACGCGCGACAACCACCATCCGCCTCCACCCGAAATTCGGAGCGGACCTGCCGCTCAGCGCAACATCGGCTCCGAATTTCGGGGTGGTCTCAGCGGACGAGTTCGCACCAGTCCTTGTAGCGAGGATCCTGGCCGCGGATGGCCTGGTGGTAGACCTCGGCAATGGCCGACGTCATCGGACCGGGGCACGGGATCATGCGGTCGTCGACCGAGTTGATCGAGCTGACCTCGGCGGCCGTGCCGCACACGAAGGCCTCCTCGGCGATGTACAGGTCACTGCGGGCGATGTTGTCGACGACCACTTCGAAGCCGAGATCGGCGGCGATCGTCGACACCGAATTCTGAGTGATCCCCTCGAGCGCCCCGGCCGACAGCGGCGGAGTGAGCAGCTTGCCGTGGCGGGCGACGAAGATGTTCTCGCCGGTGCACTCGGCGATGAGGCCATTCGGTGCGAGCATGATCGCCTCGTCGTAGCCGGCCTTCAATGCCTCGACCTTTGCGAGCGACGAGTTGACGTAGTTGCCCGTTGTCTTCGATGCGGGCGGCATCGTGTTGTGGTCGTGGCGGGTCCACGACGAGATCTTCATTCGCACACCCTTCTCGACGGCATCGTCACCCAGGTACGCACCCCACGGCCAACAGGCGATCGACACGTCGACTGAACAGGGCAAGGTGTTGAGGCCCATCTCGCCGTAGCCGTAGTAGGCGATGGGCCGGATGTAGCAGGAGTCGAGTCCGGTCGACGCGACCGTCTGCTTGGTTGCAGCGACCAGCTCATCGACCGTGTACGGAATCTCCATGCCCATGATCTGCGCCGAGCTGAACAGGCGCTCGATGTGCTCGGTCAAACGGAACACGGCCGGACCCTGATCGGTCTCGTACGCCCGGATGCCCTCGAACACCCCGGTGCCGTAGTGCAGCGTGTGGGTGAGCACGTGAACTTGAGCCTTGTCCCAGTCGACGAGCTCGCCGTTCATCCAGATCTTCGGGGTCGGTGTGATGGGCATGTGGTCAGTTTCCCACGCGCGCTGCGATGGCGTCACCGACGTCGGTGGTGCTGCCGGTGACAGGATCAGCACACGCGGCGCGGATCTGGTCGGCTGCGGCGCCCTCGCCGAGGAAGTCGAGCATCAGCGCCGCGCTGAGGATGGCCGCAGTGGGGTTGGCCGTTGCGGTGCCGACGATGTCGGGCGCCGAACCATGGACCGGCTCGAACATCGATGGGCCCGTCCGAGCCGGGTTGAGGTTGGCCGACGAGGCGAGGCCGATGCCACCCGACACGGCGCCGCCGAGGTCGGTGAGAATGTCGCCGAACAGGTTGTCGGTGACGATCACGTCGTAGCGGTGCGGATCCTGCACGAAGTAGATGCATGCCGCATCGACGTGGTTGTAGGCAGTGGTGACGTCGACATACTCGAGAGCAACCTCGTTGAACGTCCGCTCCCACAGGTTGCCCGAGAACGCGAGGACGTTGGTCTTGTGCACGAGTGTGAGGTGCTTGCGCTCACGACCCGCCGCCAGTTCGAACGCGTAGCGAATACAGCGCTCGACGCCATGGCGGGTGTTGACGGATCCCTGAGTCGCCACTTCGAGCGGCGTGCCCCGACGCAGCACACCACCTTCGCCGACGTACGGCCCTTCGGTGTTCTCACGAATCACCACGAAATCGTGGGGTGTGTCGCTGCGCGGC
>DASQFE010000076.1:0-6292 GCA_035633295.1 Ilumatobacteraceae bacterium
AGTCCCAGTACAGCGTCGTGTAGGGGCAGGCGTCGGGCCCGACCCGCTTCTTCGGGTCGAAGCGACACGACCGACACGAGTTGCTCATCTTGTTGATGTAGGCCCCTCCGGATGCGTACGGCTTGGTGGCCATCATTCCACCGTCGGCGTACAGCGCCATTCCGATCACGTTGGGAAGCATCACCCACTCGGCGCCGTCGACGAAGCTCGCCCGCATCCACTCGGTCATCGCCAACGGGTCCACCCCGGCGGTGAGCGCGAGGTTTCCGAGCACCATCAGGCGTTCGATGTGGTGTGCGTATCCGTGTTCTCGAACGTGGCCGACGGCGCTCGCAACGCAGGCCATCTCGGTGCCGGCGGCACCGGTGAACACCGGTGGTACCGGGCGTGTGGCGTGCAGTTCGTTTCGGGTGCGGTACTCGGGCATCCACCGCCAGTAGACGCCCCACACGTACTCGCGCCATCCGATCACCTGGCGGATGAAACCTTCGACCGAACTCAACGGAGCGGCGCCGTTGCGGTACGCAGCTTGTGCAGCATCGACAATCTCGCCGGGGTGGAGCAGGCCGATGTTCATCGACGACGACAGCACCGAGTGGGCCAGCTTCCACTCGGTGGTGAGCATGGCGTCTTCGTGGGGGCCGAACGCCGACAGACCGTGGTCGATGAACTCATGCAGGCGGACCAGCGCCTGGGCGCGGGTGACCGGCCAGGTGCCATCAGGGTCCTCGCCAAAGGTTGTTGACGGAAGTCGCTCGACAACGGATCGATCGATGTCGTCGAGCTCGAACATGGTGATCGACGGCCAGGCCCGGCCATCGCGTGGGGGCGGTTCGCGGTTGTCGTGGTCGAAGTTCCAGCGGCCACCGACCGGCTCGGGGCCGTCGGCGCCGACGTCGATGAGCACGCCGAGCCGCAATCGCTGCCATCGGTAGAAGTCCTCCATGGTCAGGCGCTTGCGGTCCGAGGCCCAACTGGCGAAGTCGTCGTAGTGACACAGGAACTGGTCGCCGCGCACCAGCTGGACGCCGAGGCGCTCCATCAACGCTCGGGCGTCCCAGCTCGTTGGCTCCGTTGCGACAACGGTCCCGACACCGAACTCATCGACGTGGTCGGCCAACCCCTGCTGCAGTGTGGCGGCTCGCCGGTGGTCGACATCGAACCCCTCGGCTCGGAGTTCGGCTGCGAAGTGTTCCATGGCCGAGAGCACGAGGTGCAGCCGCTGGCGATGCCACCGTTGGGAGGTGATCAGTGCCGTGCTCTCGACGAGCAGCACGCGGCATTCACCCGGCATCCGATCCGCGAGGGCCCCTCTGGAGCGTGCGAGCTGGTCACCGAGAACCCACACGGTCGGGGTGGACGCCAGCACCGTCGCAGTCTGACAGAGGTCTCCTCATATCGCAGAGTGAAGGTGGAACATGAACTGCGATGGTCGCCGGCCGGCGCTGGGCACCCGTCGGACGGGGAATGGGAGCGAGCACGCACCGGTTGATGCGCTTGTGCCGAACGCAGTGAGCCTCGCCGTCAACGAGCTGCAGCCGCTGTCGTGTCCGGAGCCGGTGAGGCGACCCGTGATGGTTCAGCGGTGGAACGATGTCGTCTTTCTTCACTGGCGCTTCGATCCCGACGTGGTCCAGCAACTACTTCCCGCCGGGGTTGAGGTCGACACGTTCGACGGCAGCGCTTGGGTCGGGTTGGTCCCGTTCCATATGGACGGGCTCGGCATCGCCGGTGTAGCGCCACTGCCGTATGTCGGATCGTTCCCCGAGGTCAACGTGCGCACCTATGTGCGGGCTCGCGGCCGAGTCGGCGTGCTGTTCTTCTCGCTCGACGTCGACCGTTTCTTTCCCGCGGCCGTCGCCCGTATCACCTACTCGTTGCCGTACTGCTCCGGAGACGCCGACCACGTCCGAGCAGGCGACATCGTCACCAGCCAGGTTCGGCGCAGCTGGCCCCGTTCGAGTGAGGTGGCCACATCGGAGATCGCGGTGCGGGTTGGCGGAGTGATCGACCACACCGACCCGCTGACTCGTTTCCTGACCGGTCGGTGGGGTCTCATCTCGGCCACCCGAACGGGCCGGTTGCGGTATGCGCCCGTCGATCACCCGCCGTGGGAACTGCATCGAGCAGACCCGCTTTACCTCGATGATCACCTCATCGCCGCAGCCGGCCTCCCGCAGCCCGACGGACCACCGCTGGCGATGTGGTCGCCCGGTGTCGACGTCCGCGTCGGTCGACCGATCCGACTTGGCCGCTGACCCCGCTCAGCGCTTGATCAACGTTGCATTCAACGACACCATTCGACCCTCCAGCAGGTTGGCCCGACTGGACGCGGCTATCGCCTCGGCACGCTGCGCTCCCATGATGATCTGCTGCACTGCGTGCGGGGGAGGGTTGGCAGCCGCCGATGCCGGCGCAACGTCGCTCACGGGCGTCCACTCGCTCACCTCGAAACCCAACGTCTCGAGGATGGCGCGCACTTGGTCGGGCCGTACGAGGTGGCTCGTCGAGGCATCCTCCGCCCACATCACCGGGTAGTGGAGTGGTGTCAACTCCCCGGCCATCGGCTCCTGGAAGGCCAACATGCCGCCCGGCCGAAGCACACGGTGGAACCCGGCGTAGAGCCTGTCCTTGTCGGCGATGTTCATGCCGCTGTTCTGCGTCCACACCATGTCGAAGCTGTCGTCGTCGAACGGCAGGTCGAGTGCATCGCCGACAAGATGGGTCACTCGATCCGCAAGCCCCACCCGCCGAGTCAGCTCGGCCGCAACCTCCACGTACGAGGCGGTGAGGTCGAGCGCAGTGACCGCGCAGTCGTAGTGCGCCGCCAGGGTGCGCGCCGGCCCGCCGAGCCCACCGCCGACATCGAGAACTCGCCGCGGTTGGCCCGCTCCGCTCGGCTGGGCCAGCCCGGCAAGCTCGGCGAGCCGGATCGTCACGGGCAGGCCCCCACCGTGGAATTGGTCGGTTGCCGCGAGTTCATCGACCTCGAGATGATCTACGTCGAGCCCGGCAGCGTGCAGCGCGTGCAGCACCGTGGTCAGAAGATCGGCGCGGCCCCAGTATCCCGTTGCCCGCTGTCGGCCCGTGTCACTCATCGCGTCGGTCAGCTCGCCGGAACCTCGAACGTGCCTTGCATGCCGAGCTTGGTGTGCGGCTTGCCGGTGCTCTCGTCGATGAGGATGCACTGGTAGCTGTACACGCCGGGTGACACGAAGGTCAGTGTCGCACCGCTTGGCGCGCCCGGCTCGGTCGAAGCCACTTCGCCGATGGCGTTTCCGTCGGGGCCGAGGACCTCGAACTCGTGGGCCTGTGCTCCGGCGTTCTGCATCTCGAAACGGATCGTCTCCCCGGCGATGATGCCGCCGACGTCGAGATCGGGGTACCGGAACTCGACGGCTTCGAACGTCACGGTTCGGTCGGGAGCTGCCTGGGCGGTGCCGCCCTCACCCGTGACCGTGAAGCTCGACTCGAAGCCGTCGCCGGTCTGTCCCGGCTTGCAACGCACGAGATAGTCGCCGGCGACGAGGTCGACCGTGAGGGTGCGGCTGGTACCGGTGGTGACGTTCTCGACCTCGGAGACCACGTCGCCGTTCGCCCGAAGCACATACAACTCGTTGACATCGTTCGCCTCGTTGGTGAACTCGAAGCCGATGTTGCCGGCGTCGAGGATGTCCACCGACAGCGTGCAGGCATCGTCGGTACCGGTGACGTCGATGGTGACATCAGCAGCATCACTCGAGCAGGCAGCGAGCGCCGCGAGGGTGACGACCGCGATGGTCGAGGTGAGCGGCTTGGACATGGTGGTTCCTCGGGAGATCATGGTGTCGGGTCGTTCGATCGGGACGGCTCAGCGGGCCGAGTCGGCAACAGCGACAACGGGTGCGGCATCGACGCGAGCAGCACTGGCGGACCGGGCGCCGACGGGGCGCAGGAAGAGCACCATCGTGGGGATGAGATAGGCGAAGTAGACGGCGACTTCCAGCACCGTCATCTGGGGGCCGAGGTTGAAGACCCCCTTGATGATCGATCCGTACCAACTGGTGATCCGATAGCCCTCGATGTCCCAGGCGAGCGTATCGATGCCCGGGAGCACGCCGGCTTCCTGCAGGTCGTGGACCCCGTACGCGAGCACCCCGGCGGCGATCACAATGAGTGCTGCGCCGGTGACTTTGAAGAACGCTGCCAGGTTCATGTGCACAGCGCCGCGGTAGAGCAACACACCGATGAACACCGAAGTACCGATGCCGAGTAGTGCGCCGATCGCCGGGGCAGCGCCGGAACCTTGGGCGGCGAATGTGGGGTAGAGGAACAGTGCGGTCTCCAGACCCTCGCGACCCACCGCCAGTAGCGCCGCCGTGAAGACACCGATCGCGCCGAGTTCCACTGCGGCCGACATCTTTCCTTGGAGATCACCGGAGATCGTTCGTGACGCGCGCCGCATCCAGAACACCATCCAGGTGACGAACCCGACCGCCACGATCGACACGATCCCGCCGAACATCTCCTGGGCCTCGAAGCTCATGCTGGCCGACGTGAAGTGCAGCAGCCCGCCGAAGGCGAGCGAGGCAACGACCGCGACGATGATTCCGAGCCACAGTGCCGGGATGCGATCGCGATGGCCGCTGCGGACCAGGAACGACATCAAGATGCTGACGACCAGCGCAGCCTCGAGGCCTTCTCGTAGTCCGGTGAGAAACGTTTGTAGCATGAACGGCTCCGGCGTGGGTCCTGTGATCTTCGGCCGAGTTAGGTCGGCATGGTAGGCAAGCCTAACACGTCGGCGCCGAGCTTGGAAAGCGCGTCAGACGGTCTCGTGCCAGTGCTCCTTGGTCTGCACGAGCCAGAAGACGGCGAACAGGGTGATCTCGGTGGCCTCGAGGACGAGGACCATGTGGTCCCAACTCGAGCCGAGCGGGAACATCACGACGCCCGCCGCGATCATCAGGAACGCAATCGATGCATAGAGCCAGAAGTAGATCCGTGGCGCCGCGTCGCGGCGATGTTGCCACGCGTTGATCCCGACCGCGATTGCGAGGAAGAGGAACATCGCGACGGCCGCGAAGCCGTGGGCGCGTGTGTCGAAGTCGTCCCAGAAGGCGAACACCACGGCGCCGCCGACGAGGAACGCCATCGCGCCGAGCAATCCGAGGCGCATCTGGACCGGGCCGACTTGCGCAATGGCCTTCACGTTTCGGGTGGCGATCGTGGCGATCACTGCAGCAACGATCAACCCGATGATGCCGGTGACGATCAGCGCCATGATGTTGTTGTCGATGTTGGCCACGACCCACTCGGCGAGTTGACCGTCATCGTTCACCGGCAGCGGGCTCGGCGTCTGCGACCAGCACGTACCCACATCTGAGGTCGGCACGACTGCGACGATCGGTGCGAGCATGCCGGCGGCATTGAGCGCGGCGTCCTCCCACGACGTGCTGCCCTTGATGACGATGAGGCACAGCCCGATCGCCATCAGCACACCCACGAAGATCGCCTTGACCGGCGTGTAGTAGTAGGCCGACACCGACGTCTGCCAGCAGTCGACCTGCGCGCGTTCGATGGCGATCGATACTGCGAGCAGCAGCACCGCAACGACCATGCTGATGCGCAGATACCGGTACGTCGTGATCGCCGCGGTGTCAACCATCGTCGCCCCAGCCTCGCACAACCGAACCATTCCGTTACTCAGGCGTCAGACACCGTGAGCAACGGATCAGTTGTCGGGTGTTCGCCAGAGGATCCAACTGTCGTCCGACCAGACCTCCTCGAACCCGGCGAGGCGGGCGGCGGCGGCTTCCAGCTCGGGCTGCCAATACGTGGAGCCTCGACGCTGGGCGAAGTAGTCGGCGTTCTGGGCGATGCGTTCGAGGTTCTTCGTTTGGAACGAGCGCCGATCGGTGAGCAGCGTCATCGTGCGGGCGCGGAAGTAGGCGACGATCGCATCGGGTGGTGTGAACGCCGACACCGCATCGAAGACCGGAGCCACGTTCGGGTTGGACGGCCCCGACTGGACGCGCCCTGCGGCGTTGTACTCGCGCGCGTCGCCGACCTTGCCCGGCAGCACCACGAGGTGAGCGACGACGACGATCGTCAACGGCGCGAGTGCGAGCGCGCGCCCGACCTGCTGGCGGCGGCTGAAGACGAGCTGGCCGACCGCCAGGAGGGCCACCGTTGCGAAGTACACGACCCAGGGGGTGACCTGGAACCAGTACCGGTCGACCTTGCGAAGGTGGGTACTGATCAACAGGGCACTGCCGAGCATGAGGAGCAGCAGTGGGCCATCGAGCGTCGG